>JAVBUL010000031.1:0-4153 GCA_031555415.1 Lachnospiraceae bacterium
GGCCCCCGCCGTGGAGCTCGCCCGGGTCTGGGACCCTGACCTGGACGCCCGTGGAACGGCGGTGGGGGGGGGGGAGGAGGGTTTCTTGGGGGTTGATTGAGTTGAAAATCTATAAATTCATTTTGGTTAAAATGAGACATTTTAAATTCTCCTTATATAATGTATTAATATTATTATATTAAGTTATGCTGATAGTTGAAGCTTGATTATTTTAAAAGGTTCTAGCTAAGGATGCTTCTTGTAAAGTTCTACTTTAGTCGGGGCTTTTTTTAGTGTATAATGTTATTAAATAACTAGTGCAAAAAATATATTGACTTTGACGTCGTGTAGCACCTTATACTCAGACTAAAGTTAAAGAGAGGTCTACAGATGGAGGTTTTAGAAAAATGGATTTAGTAACAATTAGCCAAGTTTCAAAGATGTTTAATGTTTCAACAAGAATGCTTCGTTATTACGAAGAGATAGGAATTTTACCAAGCTTAAAGGTAGAAGACTATGCCTATCGTGTATATAATGAAGAGTCTGTTTTGAGGTTAAAGCAAATTATTATTCTTCGAAAGCTTAGAATTCCACTAAAGCATATTAAGATGATATTTGATAATCAAAATACAGATACTTTGCTTAAAGTATTTATGCAGAATATTAGTGAAGTTGATAATGAAATTACAGCATTGTCGACGATGCGTATAATACTTAACAACTTCATTGAAGAGATACAGAAAAATTCGGACATACCTTTGAAATCAATACTTTTTAGTGATGAAATTATGCTTAATGCCATTGATTCTTTATCTTTAACTAAAATTAATTTTAAGGAGGAAAGGTCTATGGACGAATTAAACAAAGCAAACGAGGAGTTATCAAAATTAAAGGATGTAAGAATTGTACATTTACCTGCATGTACAGTTGCATCAAGCCATTATATAGGAGAAAATCCCGAATCTAATGCAGGTGATATGTTATATGATTTTGTAAAAAAAAGCAATCTATATAATATTAAACCAGATGCAAGGGTTTTCGGATTTAATCATCCTAATCCATCAGAAGAAAGGTCAGAATATGGCTACGAATTATGGGTGACAATCCCTGATGATATGGAAGTTCCCGCACCGCTTGAAAAGAAGCACTTTAATGGAGGAATGTATGCTGCACATATGATATCAGCAGGAAACTTCCATGAGTGGGAGTGGCTTGTTAAATGGGTGGTTGAAGATAATCCGAAGTACACAAATAATGATATTCCTGATGGTGGAGAATGTATGGGAGGTCTGATGGAAGAGCATTTGAATTATATACACTATGCAAAGCTTGACTGGCCTAAAGATAATGACAATCAACTTGATTTGTTATTCCCTATAAAACTTAAATAAGAGTCTTTGCTTTTTAATACATGAAAAGCAAAGAAGAACTAATAACACTTTGCTATACTTTCTCTTTTCCACGTATCACCTTCAATTTTATTCTAAAAGGAGTAGACGAAATGGAATTTAAAATTGAAAAGAAAGAAGCATTTGATGTTATTGGTTTTAAGAGGCGTATGTCGGAGGAAAACAATGCACATTTACAGGGCATAGGTCATTATCTGGTTACCAATAAAAGAATAATTTAGAACAAGAGCGTTGCGATGAGCAACGCTCTTGTCTTAAATTCAGGATATGTTATAATGTGATATAAAAAACCGCAATTTTTATCAATAGTATAAAGAGGAGTTTTGGTAAAATAAATCTATGGATTATAAAGAACACATTGAAAAAGCATTAATGCATATTGAAAACAACTTAAAATATGATTTTAACATTACAGAGCTTGCTGATATTGCAGGTTATTCAGAATACCATTTCATAAGGGTATTTAAAGAGGTTACACATCTTACCCCTGCGGATTATATACGTAAGCGGAGATTATCTGAAATAGCTAGAGAAATAATGAAAGATGAGCGTCCAATTTCTGAAATAGCCTTTGAATATGGTTTTAATTCTAAGGAGAATTTTATCAGAGCATTTAAGTCAGAGCATCATATTCTTCCTACAGAATATAAAACATCAGGAAATAGCCTTAAGCTATATGAACGAGTGAGTTTACAAACTTCAAACTTTATGGTAATACCTGAAATTATTACATTATCTGATTTTGAGCTTACAGTATATGCTAGTGATGAGAAGTATGCACCAAATTTCTGGAATAAGTATAATTGTAAGAAGCTTTCCTTAAAGCTATCGGATGTCAAAAATTGCAAAGATTATGGTATTTGTAAATGGAATAGCATAAATAATCGTTTAGATTATTGGATTGGTATAAAAACATCAGATGTAAAGGGAAATACGGAAGGAACAACTAAAATTAGTGTTAAAGGTGGATTATATGCTGTATTTACGACGCCTACAGCCACACATTTTGATTTTGTAAGTACAATTCATAAGACATGGGAATATATTAATAATGTTTGGTTTCCTAATACTGAATATCAGCGTTTGTATGATTATGAGTTTGAGAATTATATTGAGTCCAGCAGGACATTCAGTGAGAAAATTTATATTCCAATAAGAAAATTTTAGGAGGATTAAAGTGTGAAAAAACTAAATATTACATGGGACGGAGTTTACGATAATACAGGTTATCTTTTTTCTTTTGCCAAAGCATTGTCATGTGCTGTAAAGAACAGTCCATGGTCGGAGTATGCAGAGGATATTGTGGCTTCAAGTGGATTTGCATTTCGTATGTGGGTTTCTGAGGATCTTTGTCCATCGGCAACAAGTATTTGGAGCTTTGACGGTCAGAAGCTATGGGTAGAAAATGGAGGATTAACCTGTGATTATGTAGGTCGTTATTGGGGACAAGAGGATATTGAGGAACAAAAACAAAAGGAAGCTATTGAAGTTATTAAGAAATCAATTGATAATGGAATCCCTGCCATATCATGGGATATAGGAGTTCCTGAATGGGGATTGATAATCGGTTATGATGATGATTTACAAAAATTTGCAACTCTTGCTGTAAATGGAGAAGGTGAAATGTCGTATGACTTACTTGGAAAGCGAGAACTACCTATTTTGTCTGTACTTACAATTACAGGAAAAAGCGATAAAGCAAAAGAAGATATTTTAAAAGATACAATGAAGCTTGCTGTTTCACATCTAAAGGGCGAGGAATGGTGTGATAATGCTCAGGGTATTGAAGCATATCCTGCACTAATTAAGCATTTTGAAAGTGATTTTAAGCCAGACCTATCATGGAATATGGAATATTATCTGGGTACTTTTGGTGAACTTAAATACTATGCATGGAAATATTTTGAGAAAATGGGACAAGCGGAACTTGCCGACATTTATAAGAGAGTGTATGAATCATGGAAACAAGCCTTTGATATTAAGACAAGTAAAGATATAAGCATTCAAGATGTAAGAAACAGTATTTCTGATTTACTAAACGCTGCATATAAAAATGAAGTAAGGGCTATTGAAATTATGTAAAGCTGACATTTTCGGGCAAAATTTATTGGAATAGGCGTATCCTTTGCTAAGGGTACGCCTAAAAACTATTTTAGACAATTGTTGAAATGGGATATATGACAAATCCTTTGGAAGATGAACTAATGTCAATGCAGGATTATCAAGAAAAAATAGCAGTGGGAATAGCTAATGGCATAGATGAATACTTTTTGAAATTGACAAAATAAATTCTTTAAATAAAAAAAGTTGTGTACACTTTAAAAAAATATATTTACAATAATCTAAAAAGTATTATAATAGAAGTTATCTTATACTTGGGAGGAGAAGGTGTTTACCATGAACGTAAGTGAAGAACAAGTGCGAAAAATGTCAGCAACAAAAAAATATGATAGAGGCATTGACAATTTATTCGGGGATATAAATAAGCAAGATGTTACGACTGGTCTTATGTGGCTTGAAGCAGCGGCAAAGCAAGGTGAAGAGCGCGCAGATTTAGTTTTAGGAAAGTTGTATTTTGAGGGAGAACTTGTGGATGAAAATCACATGAAGTCTGTTATACATTTAAGAAGAGCCTCAAATGGTGGGTTACTTGAGGCAGATTACTATTTGGGACAGGCATTTTACTATGGTAAGGGAGCTAAGCTTGATTATATTAAAGCTATGGAATACTATAAAAAAGCTCTTTCTCTTGGTGAACCTCAAAT
>JAVBUL010000227.1:0-3168 GCA_031555415.1 Lachnospiraceae bacterium
AATTGGAAAGAATTCTTTAAATCATTTACAGTTGATGATATAGTGATTAAACCTTCATGGGAAGATAGTAAGCCTGAGTATGAAGGAAAAACAGTTATTGAAATAGATCCAGGAATTGCATTTGGTACAGGAATGCATGAGACAACTCAGCTATGTATGAGGCAGTTGAAAAAGTATGTAAGTAATGGAAGCACTGTATTAGATATTGGATGCGGAAGTGGGATATTATCTATAGTTTCACTTAAAATAGGAGCAGAGAATGCAGTCGGTATTGATATAGATGAAAATGCTATTACAGCAACTTACGAAAATTTAGAAATGAATAATATTTCAAAGGATAAATGCAAAGTTATTGCAGGTAATATTTTAGATGATGAATCAGTAGAAGAAAAAGCAGGATATAACTACGATATAGTAGTGGCAAATATATTAGCAGACGTACTGGTTCCATTGACAGATATAGTTCCGAAGCACTTAAAAGAAGGTGGATATTTCATCACATCAGGAATTATTGATACAAAAAAAGATGAGGTAGAAAAGGCAATAAGCGAAAAAGAAGAGTTTGAAATAGTAGAGATTACAAATCAAAACGATTGGTATTCAATTACAGCCCGAAAAAAAGATTTGACTCATGTTGAACAGAAGTTGGTGAAGTAATATGCATCATTTTTTTGTAGACAAATCAAATATAGGTGAGAATAGTATTAAAATAGTAGGAAATGATGTTAATCATATAAAAAATGTACTGCGTATGAAGATAGGCGAGGAACTTCTTATTAGTGATTGTGTGGATAAGGATTATTCGTGTAAGATAATAAATATTAGCGATGAAGAAGTTATAGCGGATATCATTGATTCCAATTATGGAGGAAGTGAGCTTGATGGAGAACTATATTTATTTCAATGTTTACCAAAAAGCGATAAGATGGAGCTGATAATTCAAAAGGCAGTGGAACTTGGTGTAAAAGAGATTATTCCAGTAGCGTCAAAGAGAGCAATAGTAAAGCTGGACGAAAAAAAAGCTGATGCAAAGCTTAAGAGATGGAATGGAATTGCAGAAAGTGCGGCAAAGCAGTCAAGGCGAATGATAATTCCTAAAGTTAATAATGTAATGAGCTTTAAAGAAGCACTGGTATATTCAGAAAGCTTTGATATGAATATATTACCATATGAAAATTTTAAGAATATGACAGAAACAAGAGAAGTTTTTGGCAAAATAAAAAAAGGCATGAAAATAGGAATTTTTATTGGTCCGGAAGGTGGATTTGATGAAAGTGAAGTTGATTTAGCTGTAGAAAAAGGAGCTGCAAGAATTTCATTAGGAAAAAGAATTCTTAGAACAGAAACAGCAGGACTAACTATTTTATCAATACTTATGTTTAATCTTGAAGACTAATAAGATGGAGGTAATTTTGGAAGTTTATTTAGATAATTCGGCAACAACAAAGGTTTCACAGGGGGTTGCAGATATAGTAACAAAGGTTATGATAGAGGATTTTGGTAATCCATCTTCAATGCATATGAAGGGCGTCGAGGCAGAAAGATATTTGAAAGATGCAAAGGATATCATAGCAAAAAATATGAAGGTGAATGCAAAGGAAATATTTTTTACCTCAGGTGGAACAGAATCTAATAATCTGGCTATTATTGGAGCTGCTATGGCAAATAAACGTAGCGGAATGCATATTATTACAACCAAAATTGAGCATCCATCTGTTTTAAATTGCATGAAATATCTTGAAGAGGAAGGCTTTGAAGTAACTTATCTTGATGTAGACGAATATGGAGTTTTGGATGTTAAAAGTCTTGAAGAGAAAATAAGGCAAGATACAATACTTGTATCAATTATGTACGTAAACAATGAAATTGGCTCTGTTTTACCTATAGAAGAAATCGGTAAAATGGTAAAGAATAAGAACCCAAAGACATTATTTCATGTAGATGCAATTCAAGCATTTGGAAAATATAAAATATATCCAAAGAAACTAGGAATAAACCTTTTAAGTGTAAGCGGACATAAAATACATGGACCAAAGGGAATAGGATTTTTGTATATATCAGAAGGTACAAAGGTAAAACCTATAATACTGGGTGGAGGGCAGCAAGGTGGAATCCGCTCGGGAACAGATAATGTTTCAGGTGTGGCAGGACTGGGACAAGCTGTAAAAGAAGTTTATGAAGGTTTTGAAGAAAAGATATCAAATATGAGGTCTTTAAAAGACTTTTTAATAGATGAATTATCAGAAATGGAAAAAGTAAAGGTTAATAGCGTTAAAACCGAGTTTGGTGCACCTCATATTATTAGCGCAAGCTTTGTTGGTGTAAGAAGTGAGGTTATGCTTCACTCGTTGGAAGATAAAGCGATATATGTATCAGCAGGTTCAGCGTGTGCAGCTAAAAAAGTATCAACAAGTGCTACACTAAGTGCTATAGGATTAGGAAAAGAAGAGTTGGATTCAACTATTAGATTTAGTATTTGTGATAGTACAAGAAAAGAAGAATTAGAATATACAATCGAAACTATAAAAGAATTACTACCAAGGCTTAGAATGTTTGTAAGAAAAAAATAGTCCAGTAAAGAGAAAAGAGAGGATACAAATGGTATTTAAATCATTTTTAATTAAGTATGCTGAAATAGGAGTAAAAGGGAAAAACAGATTTATTTTTGAAGATGCATTAGTAAAACAAATTAATTTAGCTTTAAAAAGAGTTGAAGGAAAGTTTAGTGTCTATAAAGAGGTTGGAAGAATATATGTTGATACAGAAGGTGAGTATGACTATGATGAGGTTATTGATGCCTTAAAATGTGTATTTGGTATTGTTGGAATATGTCCATTGGTACAGATTGATGATAATGGATTTGATGATTTATCTGAAAATGTACTCAAATATTTCGATGAGATGTATCCTGATAAAAACTTTACATTTAAAGTAAATGCAAGAAGAGCAAGAAAAAACTATCCTCTTGATTCAATGCAGATAAATATGGAAATAGGTGAAGATTTATTAGAAGCATTTCCAGAGCTAAAAGTAGATGTGCATAATCCTAAAATACTGTTAAATATAGAGATTAGAAAGCATATAAATATTTACTCAGAAACTATAGTTGGATTAGGTGGAATGCCTATAGGTACAGCAGGAAAGGCAATGCTATTATTATCAGGCGGT
>JAVBUL010000132.1:0-3232 GCA_031555415.1 Lachnospiraceae bacterium
AATATAATCATATTTGGCTTCCTTAATTCCAGCATCCATAGCAGCCGTCTGCCCAAAATTTTTTCTCAACTTAATCAGTTTAAGTGGTTTTAAATCCCTGGCAATTCTAACTGTGTTATCGCTAGAGCCGTCATCAATAAATATAATTTCATACTCATATTGATTTTTTTCGCAGATTTCCATAATTTCCCTGTGCAATTCTGCCACATTACCTTCTTCATTGTATATCGGAACAATTACAGATACTTTAGCGCTCTTCATTTTTTCTCTCCTTAGTCTTTATTATTAGTAGTCCGTAAATTATAAGTCCTATTATTGTTAAAAGAATACCCATTCTTATACCAATTGCTTCATGCCACAAAATAATATCATGTTCTCCTGCCGGTAATTCAATTCCCATAAAACCAATGTCTGGAATCATAAGGTCTTTTGCAAGACCATCTACCTTAGCTTTCCATCCTTTATTATATGGAATTGTTAACAGTAAAAACTTGTCATTTTCATTGTTTACTTTTCCAACAATACGATCTTGTGAAAAATCAACAATTTCTAAAGCTTCTTTATTTCTTGCTTCAACCATACTGATATACTCTGCGTAATACTCTTGCTCATCGACATAGGCAACTTCGAGATTATGCAGTTCCAAATCCAAGGCTCCTTGAAAAAACACTTTTGAAACACCTGCAAAAGGAATATCAAAGCGAAAAGTATTTTTTCCCTCCATAAGAAATACCGGCATTGAAGTAGAATAATTTAGTTCTAAATCCTCTGCATTGGACCAGAACAGTCTTGCATAATTATCTCTATCTGATTCAAATTCCATGGTAAATACTAGCATCTTGGAAGCGTCAACCATCTCGCTATCGATAATGATTTCCAATCCATCATTCCCTGCTGTCGAATAGCTGTTTTCGTTTGCTGCTAATTCCACACCACCTGCCACAAGTGTATAGTTTTCTCGTGGAATGACTTTAAACTCGGCCTTATCTTCATTATCGCTTTGCCATTTTGAAATATTAGTTTTTGTAGGTGCTTCCTCCAGAATGCAAGTCTCTAACAAAATCTTTCGTTTTTGCAAAACATCCAGCTTTTCAAATTCCTCATTGGTAATGTAAGTATCAAAAGTCATCCCCAGTGGTACACTATACAGGTTTTGGTAGATAGCCGCACCTGTAATATTATCAATCTTTTGATATCCAAAAGTTTCAGCTTCCATATTATAATTCACAATATATTTTACACCCAGAAAAGTGTTTAAATAGTTCATATTATCAAATCCATATATATAATTGGCATTAGGACTGCCATCAACCAATACTTTGGCCAATCTGGGAATCTCTAAGGCATCAATGAATTCAATAATTTCTTTGCTATGTAAATTCCCCGGCAAATATGATTGTGTCCCAAAATACCCCTGAGCCATAGAATCACATAAACTATAATAAATCTGCTGTTTATCTATTCTATACGGTTTTGACTGATCAATACTTTTGATATAATCAATTGCATCCTGGCTTGCATCATTATATGCTAAGGCATTCCACTCGTCTTTTTTAATCAGATCGCGCTCATAAGTAATGTTCCAGGCAGACATCAGTACTTCTACTATTATTACAGCCAGCAGTGCTTTTTTATATATTTCATTATTACTTTTCGACAAACCAAAAAGTATGATTGCATATATTATTAATAAGATAATTGCTCTTCCAAGTGCAAAATAATTATAGTTTTCAGGAGAGAAAAAGAACACTAAACATATCGAAACGACAAGGATAACTATACTTATCTTATTAAGCTTCCTATATGCTAATAACTTATCAAAATTATGAGACGCCAGATATAGAATCAATATAGTAATCCAAAAATAACCTAACTTAAATGTATATTTATATTGTAACCCAGTAGCTAAATACATAAAATATCTTGAACAAACAGCTATAATAGTCGCAATATATACAATTGAATATATTACTTTATTTTTGGTAGATTCCTTTGTAAATGTTTGAGTCAGAAGCAAGATACCTAAAATTCCACAGTAAAAAAGCGGTGCCGATAATACATCAAGACGCCCTGCCATCTCGCCTACTCTTGAATCACCTTTTATAGGCAGCACATCCCAGCCAAAGCATAACAGGACTGCTTGTAGAATATATTTCTTTGAATGCCAGAGTCTTGTCGGAAAATCCCACGGGAATGCTATCCCTTGCTTTACACTGCCTTCGCTTCTGGCACCGCCGAACTGCATATATAAATCAGGGACAATTACAACCGCAGCCAACAAAATTCCAACAATCATTAAAAAAAGAAGTTTTGCCAAAAAATCCAAAAAATCTTTCCATTTAAAATCTTTGATAACGCTATAACGAAAAATAGCATATGCCACTAATATTCCAAAATATAGTACCGAATAAAATGATTTAAGACAAATTATTAAAAAGGCATAGGCCAAGGGTAATTTCCATTTATTCCTATTTATAAGAAAATCCTCAAATGCTAAGAGCAGTAATGCTGCACATATACATTCATTTGGATAACTGACCCATGCACCCCTGGCAATTATATTGCCGCAAAAGGCATAGCATATGCCAAATACCGTTGCACTGTATCTTGAACATCCAATTTTTCTTAGATAAAGATAAAACAACACTCCCGCCAAGGTCACTTTGAAACACTGGAAAATCCCCATCAAATAGGGCAAGGTATTTTTGGTTGCTATTAAAGCTAGCAAAAAATTAAAAGGATCATTTAATGTTGTTGATAAATCAGCACCAAGACCTGCCTCATAGCTCCATCCACTCAGTAAACCATTTGCAAACATATTATTTATCTTGTTTATCAGCATTGGGACTGTCTGCTTAATCGAATCACATGCAATATCATAGTATCCATATATATAGTAATGATTACCAAAAATTACAGACCTATATACTATTATTGACAGTAATGATATTAATATTGCCACAAAAGCTGTGTTATGATTATCTCCCCATTGCAAAAACCTCTTATAGGCTTTACATACTTTTTCTTGCATAATCTACCTCTTGTCCTAACGTTAATTTTCCACTTATCATACTATCATAATCTAATTAGTAATACAACTCACTTCGGAAAGGACCTTATTCATCCTTGAGTAGAAAGTAAATCCTCTGCCAGATACACAAAATATAGGTTTTCCACTTATGGAAAACCTATATCTCTACTAAAAAGGATTCGTCACCTTATTTACATATAG
>JAVBUL010000134.1:0-7892 GCA_031555415.1 Lachnospiraceae bacterium
TTCTTACCTTTGAATACTTACTAAATGTCATATTCACTTTTGCTGATGCTATAAGTGAAACCACCAAACCTATAAGTGCAAATATAATTGTTGGATCATATCTAAATCCGTAACCATACATAATAACACCTCCTAATTAAACTTTGTACCAAGCTCTAGCTTCGCTCCCTGCAAATAAGATCTTGTATCCATTCTTTTTTTACCTTCCGGTTGAAGCTCTGTAATACACAAAACTCCTTTTGATGTCTTTATTCCAATATAATCTTTTTCAACTAAGACAAGCTGACCATTATCATAAGAACTGCATCCTTGTACATCTTCATCTGCTTTAACAAATGCTTTCCAAACCTTAAGTAACTTTCCATCAAGATAAGTGTATGCACTTGGCCAAGGATTTAATCCTCTTATAAGCCTTTCAATTTCAACAGCTGACTTATTAAAATCTATATTTCCAAGATGTTTTGTAAGCATTTTTGCATATGAGCTATTTTCATCATTTTGCTTTGTTCTTGTAATTGTGCCATTTTCCAGTTTATCCATAGTCGAAATAATAAGCCTTGCCCCCGCCTTTGAAAGCTTATCATACAAACTTCCACCAGTTTCATCATCCTCTATAACGACACTTTCTACTTCAAGCATATCACCTGTATCAAGACCTGCATCCATCATCATAGTCGTAACACCTGTCACTTTTTCCCCATCAATAATAGACCATTGAATCGGGGCTGCTCCTCTATATTTTGGAAGTAATGAAGCATGTACGTTTACGCAACCATACTTTGTCATATAAAGTATAGACTCTGGTAAAATCTGTCCGTAAGCTGCAACCACCATAATATCTGCATTAAGTGCCCTTAGTTCCTCTTCAAACTGGGGGTTATTCTTAACCTTTTCCGGCTGAAAACATGGAATATTATATTTTAATGCTACTTCTTTAACAGGTGTAATCTGTATTTGTTTTCCTCTACCTTTTGGCTTATCCTTTTGAGTTACAGCTGCAACCACCTCGTGTCCTGCTGCCACAATCGCCTCAAATATCTCTGCTGCCAAATCAGGAGTTCCCATATAAACTACTCTCAAATCTTTCCTCCTTACTGAAGTTCTCTATTAATCTATTTCTTCAAAAGCTTCAGATGCATCTAATAACTCGCCTTCTACCTTTTCTGTATATATATGTCCATCAAGATGGTCACATTCATGACAAATCGCTCTTGCAAGTAACTCTGTCCCTTCAAGAACATATTCATTAAACTCTCTATCAAGTGCCTTAACCTTTACATAATTAGGTCTTGTCACTTGTCCTACTTTGTTAGGCACACTCAAACAACCTTCATTACCAGTCTGACTATCCCTCACTTCAATAATCTCTGGATTAATAAGCACATAACTATTTTCCTCATCATCAATAACCACAACTCTTTTTAATACTCCCACTTGCACCGCCGCCAGTCCAACACCCATTGCCTCATACATAGTATCAAACATATCATCTATCAACTCTTGAAGCTTCGGAGTATTCTCCTTAACCTCTTTACTTATCTTCTCTAGGATTTCATCCCCTTGTAATCTAATATTTCTAATCGCCATAGTAATATAATAACCTCCATTAATGTATAATCGCTGAATCTATTTTACCTTATTTACCTCAAATAATAAAGAGAGTTTTGTCTTTTTTGAAAATTTTAATAGAATTTTTAGTCGAACTCAAACTGAATTGATATTAAATTCTTTCTTTCATAGTTTTCATGTTGCTGTTCTATAAAGTCTTTTAACTCCACTAATTTATTATAGTCCACATGCTTAAAATAATACATTTTTCTATATATATCTTTAATCTTTGCGATATTCGCATCTGCCGGACCAATCATCCTTATATCTAATATTTCAACAAGGCTTTTTATTTTTTCACTCAAATCCCTGCAATATGTGTCAACCACATTCGCATCTTTTGATGTTATAAGCAGTCCTGCCATTGAAACAACAGGTGGATAATCCATTAACTTCCTATACATTATTTCTTTTTCATAATACTCAATATAATCTTGATTTGAAGCCGTTTCCACTCCATAATTTTCAGGACTATAGGTTTGAATCACTACCTCACCTTTTTCATTCCCTCTCCCTGCTCTTCCCGCTGCCTGAGTAAGAAGCTGAAAGGTTCGCTCTGTAGCTCTATAATCAGATGCATACAGCGATAAATCTGCCGCAATCACTCCAACAAGCGTAACCATCGGGAAATCATGGCCTTTTACTATCATCTGCGTTCCAATAAGTATATCTGCCTCATGTGCTGCAAAGGATGATAAAATCTGCTCATGTCCTCCTTTTTTTGACGTTGTATCCATATCCATTCTAAGCACTCTTGCTGATGGATAAATTTTTCTTACCATTTCTTCTACCTTTTGAGTCCCTGTTCCAAATGTAGCAATATACTTAGAACTACATTCAGGACATACATTAGGCATTGCTATTGTGTGATTACAATAATGACATACAAGTGTGTTATTATTGTGAAATGTCAACCCTACATCGCAATGAGGGCATTTCATTACCTTTCCACAACTCCTACATGATACAAAGCCCGCATAACCACGCCTATTTATAAAGAGTATAATCTGCTGTTTTTTACCCAATCTATCAAGTATAAGATCATTAAGCTTTCTTGAAAATATCGTTTTATTACCTTCTTTTAGCTCTTCCCTTAAATCCACCACAGATACATTGGCAAGTTCGGCATTCTTAGCTCTTATACTCAAGTTATGTAATTCATATACACCTGTTTTCGCTCTATAATACGCCTCAATAGAGGGAGTTGCAGAACCTAATATAACCTTGCCTCCATCCATGTTCGCTCTATAAATTGCTACTTCCCTAGCATGGTATTTCGGCACATTCTCACTCTTATAGCTTCCCTCGTGTTCTTCATCTATAATAACAAGCCCAAGCTTTTTAAATGGTGTAAATACTGCCGAGCGTGGTCCTATCATTATACTCACTTGCCCATTTTTTGCCCTTTCAAACTGGTCATACTTTTCACCTGCTGAAAGCTTTGAATTTACAATTGCTACCTTATCACCAAATTTCTTATAAAACCTCATAACAGTTTGATATGTAAGTGCTATCTCTGGAATAAGCACAATTGCCTGATTTCCTTTGTTTAATGTATTCTCAATTAACTTTATATAAACCTCAGTCTTTCCACTTCCTGTAATACCGTGTATAAGATGAGTCACTTTTTCACTTTTTTCAATATCTTCCACTACTTTTTGCTGTTGCTCATTCAATTCAATATCATATCCACCCATACTTAAATTTTTAACAGGATTTCGATAAATAGTTTCAGATATAACCTCTATAATTCCAAACTCTTGAAGCTCTTTTATAGTTTTCGAACTAATATTTAGCTTATTAACAACCAACTCATAAGATAATTCTGATTGCGAAATAAGCTCATAAATAAGCCGTAGACGTGCTACAGCATTTCTTTTTTCAAACTTCTCTATGTATTCATTTAATTCTTCCCCAAATATTTTTAAGGAAATCTTTCTTTTTTCAATTTGCTTTGTTTGAATTTTCACCGGAATAACGGTTTTAAGAGCCTGATTCATTGTAGAACCATAATTTTTTTTGATAAAACTTGCTAAACCTATTAATTTAGCTTCAATAGGTACACTCTTTGGTGCCACCTCTATAATACTCTTTATTTTAGATACGTCAAATTCAGGCTTATTTGTAACCTCTATTACATAGCCTGTAATTACCTTATTTCCTTTTCCAAAGGGAATATTTACCAAAACACCGGCATGGATTTCATTCTCCATGCCAGCTGGTATAATATATTGAAAACTTTTATCTAGCTTCTCGTGTGATATATCTACGATTATATTTGCGTATAACACTATTTATTCAACTCCACCGCTTCTAAACAGTTATTCATAAGCATTGCTATTGTCATTGGTCCTACACCACCCGGAACAGGTGTAATTGCACTTGCATATGGAAGTACTGCATCAAAATCAACGTCTCCGCATAACTTTCCATCATCCATTCTATTAATACCAACATCAATAATTACAGCACCTTCCTTTACATACTCCTGCGTAATAAATTTAGGTTTTCCAATAGCAACTACTAATATATCTGCTTGCTTTGTTATTTCTTGCATATTCTTTGTTCTTGAATGAACAATTGTTACTGTTCCATTCTCTCTAAGTAAAAGCATAGACATTGGCTTACCAACGATATTACTTCTTCCTACGATAACACAGTTTTTGCCTTCTATTTCTACATTACTTCTTTTTAATAACTGAATAATTCCATAAGGTGTACATGAGATAAAACCCTTTTTACCTATAGATAATGTTCCAACGCTCATAGGATGGAATCCATCCACATCTTTCTTTGGAGATATTGTTTCAATAACAGTATCCTCATCTATATGTTTCGGAAGTGGAAGCTGTACAAGTATTCCGTTTACTTCCTTTTTCTCGTTTAACTCTCTAATAAGTGCTAATAACTCTTCCTCGGTAGTTTCCTCCGGCAATTCATAAGAAAGTGATTCTATACCTACATATTCACAAGCCTTTTTCTTATTTCTTACATAAACTGTTGAAGCAGGAATTTCTCCCACCTGAATAACTGCAAGGCATACCGAAACACCTTCTTCTTTAAGCTTAGCTACCTTTTGCTTAACTTCATCCTTAATATCCTGAGATATTTTTTTTCCATCTATTAAATTGCTCATATTTACACTATATCCTTTCTAGAATAATCCTGTTATAACACCATTTTCATCTACATCAATACCTAAAGCTGCCGGCTGTTTTGGAAGTCCTGGCATTGTCATAATTGAGCCTGTAACCGCCACTACAAAACCTGCTCCTGCGCTTAAATAAACCTCTCTTATATTAATGTCAAAGTCTGTCGGTCTTCCTAGCTTAGTTTGGTCATCTGAAAATGAATACTGCGTTTTTGCCATACAAACAGGAACATTACCATATCCCATTTCTTCAATATTCTTTAGTGCCTTTTCAGCCGCTGCTGAATAAGTAACATCATCTGCTCCATAAATCTTTGTAGCCACTGCCTTTATCTTATCCTTTAAAGGAATATCATCCGGATACAATACCTTGAAATCACTCTTTTTATTTTCAAGTGTTTCAAGAACCTTGTTAGCAAGCTCAATGCCACCTTCTCCGCCTTTTTCCCAAACCTCTGATAATGCAAATTCACAGCCTCTGTCCTTGCAAAACTGCTCTACAAAATCATTTTCTGCTTTAGTATCTGTAATAAATGAATTTAATGTAACCACTACAGGAACACCAAACTGCTGAAGATTTTCTATATGCTTTTCTAAGTTTACAATACCTTTTTTAAGTGCATCAAGGTTTTCTTTAGAAAGCTCTGCTTTTGGTACACCACCATTGTATTTTAATGCTCTGACTGTTGCCACTAGCACTACTGCATCCGGCTTAAGTCCTGCAATTCTACATTTAATATTTAAGAACTTCTCTGCTCCCAAATCAGCACCAAAGCCAGCCTCTGTCACTACATAATCAGCCATTTTAAGAGCCATCTTTGTTGCTTTTACTGAATTACAACCATGAGCAATATTCGCAAATGGTCCACCATGTATTAGTGCTGGTGTGTGCTCAAGTGTCTGAATAAGGTTAGGCTTCATTGCATCCTTTAAAAGTGCCGCCATTGCTCCTACAGCTCCTAAATCCTTTGCTGTAACCGCCTTACCTTCATAGTTATAAGCCACAATAATCCTTGAAAGCCTGTTTTTCAAGTCTTCCATATCATCCGCAAGGCATAAAATAGCCATAATTTCAGATGCAACAGTAATAACAAAATGGTCTTCTCTTACAACTCCGTCAAGCTTCGCTCCAAGTCCTACTACAACATTTCTTAGTACTCTGTCATTCATATCAAGACATCTTTTCCATAAAATCTGTCTTGTATCTATTCCAAGTTCATTTCCTTGTTGAACATGATTATCTAACATAGCTGATAGTAAGTTATTAGCTGATGTTATCGCATGAAAATCTCCCGTGAAATGAAGGTTTAAATCCTCCATAGGAACAACTTGAGCATAACCACCGCCTGCCGCTCCACCTTTTATACCAAAACAAGGTCCAAGTGAAGGCTCTCTAAGTGCAATAATTGAACTTTTGTTAAGCTTACCAAATGCTTGTCCCAAGCCCACGCTGGTAGTTGTCTTTCCTTCACCTGCAGGGGTTGGATTAATAGCTGTAACAAGTATAAGCTTGCCATCCTTATTTCCCTTAATTTTTTCTAAATACTCATCAGAAATCTTTGCCTTATACTTGCCGAATAATTCCAAATCGTCTTCTGTCATATTAAGCTTTGCCGCTACTTCCTTAATTGGTAACATCACTGCTTCCTGTGCAATCTGAATATCTGTCTTCATAATTAACCTCCGTTTATTCGTCTTCAAGTTCCTCTGGGCTTACTAAAACCTTTCTTGGCTTTGTTCCCTCTTCTTGTCCTACAATACCTGCTTCTTCAAGCTGTTCCATAATCCTTGATGCTCTGTTAAATCCTATTTTAAACACCCTTTGAAGCATACTCGTTGATGCCTTTTGCTTTTCAACTACAAACTTCACCGCTTCATCAAAGTATTCGTCATTTCCATCATTTGATTCTTGACTACTTGCAGTAGTCGGTTGACTGGCTACATATGTTGAAATCGTCTCATCATACTTTGCTTCACCTACTTGCTCTTTCCAGAAGTCAACTACTCTTTGAACCTCTGCATCCGATACAAATGCACCCTGTAATCTTACAGGTTTTACATAGCCTGATGGATAAAATAACATATCACCATTTCCTAAAAGCTTTTCAGCTCCGTTTTGATCTATAATTGTTCTTGAATCCACACCTGATGAAACCATAAGTGCACATCTAGATGGAATATTTGCTTTAATAAGACCTGTTACAACATCAACTGAAGGTCTTTGCGTTGCTATAATAAGATGAATACCTGCTGCCCTTGCAAGCTGTGCCAAACGGCATATAGACTCTTCCACTTCTTTTGCCGCCACCATCATAAGGTCTGCAAGCTCGTCTATCACAATAACAATCTGCGGAAGCTTCTCTAGCTTTTCTTCATCATCCGAAAATTTCATAGTACTTATTTTTTCATTATATCCTTTTAAATCTCTTACATTTAAATCCGCAAAACGCTTATATCTATCCTGCATTTGTGCAACTGCCCATTTAAGCATATTGGATGCAAGTCTTGCATCTGTCACTACTGGCTGTAAAAGATGTGGTATTCCATTATAAACACCAAACTCAACTACCTTTGGGTCCACTATAAGAAGTCTAACATCTTCCGGAGTAGCTCTATATAATATACTCATTATAATAGAATTCGTAAAAACTGATTTACCTGAACCTGTTGTACCTGCAACCAGTAAATGAGGCATCTTTGCAATATCTCCGATAATAACATTACCGGCAATATCCTTTCCCGCCGCAAATGAAATCTTTGAAGAGTTATTCATTAACTCCTTTGATTCAATCAAATCTCTGATAAAAACAGATTCTCTTTTTTCATTCGGAACTTCAATACCCACTGTTGATTTTCCTGGTATCGGCTCTATTCTTATATCCGTAGCAGCTAGATTAAGCTTAATATCATCTGCTAAAGAAGTTATTTTACTAAGTCTTGTACCTGTTTCTGGTTGTATTTCATACCTTGTTACCGAAGGACCTTTACTAAAATCCGTAACCCCTGCTGACACACCAAAATTCTTTAAAATATTTTCAAGGTTAATCGCTGTCTTTCTTAGCTCTGACTGATTTGTATTTGAAGAACTTGTTCCTTTATTTAAAAGATTAGTTTTAGGAAGTATGTATTCATT
>JAVBUL010000068.1:0-5224 GCA_031555415.1 Lachnospiraceae bacterium
AGTAGCGCTTCAGCAGCCACCATCTGACAAGGGAAAACGTCTTAAACTTTATTACATAACACAGGTTGCAGTTAAGCCACCGACCTTTGTTATCTTTGTTAATGATAAAGAACTTATGCATTTTTCATATACAAGATATATAGAGAATAAAGTTAGAGAAGCCTTTGGTTTTAAAGGCACACCACTTAAATTTATAATTAGAGAACGTAAAGAAAAGGAGCAATAAATCATGTTTATTTTTTATAGATTGATTTGTGTTGTTATAGGTTATGCATTTGGTTTATTTCAGACAAGTTATATTTATGGAAGGATGAATCATATAGATATAAGACAATATGGAAGTGGCAACGCAGGAACTACAAATGCAATGCGTGTACTTGGAAAGAAAGCAGGAATTATAACATATATTGGAGATATGCTAAAAGGAGTATTAGCAGGAGTAGTTATAAGGCTTTTGTGTGAGTTTGTATTTAACATTGGTTGCGGAAGTCAGTTTGTCAGCACAGAGTTTGTTTTATTGTTATATACAGGACTTGGCGTAGTTTTGGGACATAATTATCCGTTTTATATGGGATTTAAAGGTGGAAAAGGAATAGCAGCTTCTTCGGGAGCTATTATAGCACTTTTTAACGGGTATCTTATTATAGCGGCATTACTTACGTTTATAATTGTAACCATATTGACAAAATATGTTTCACTGGGTTCTATTACTATGATGAGTATGTTTTTCGTTCTTACCATAGTGTTAGGCTGTATGGATAAGCTAAGTGTTACAGGTAAGCATGATAAAATAGAAACATACATACTTGCTTTTATATTAGCTGCGATAGCGATTTTAAAGCATAGAGGAAATATAAAACGATTAATAGCAGGTACTGAAAGAAAAATCGGCGAGAAAAAAGATGTTTAATATTATAATCTAATGAAAGAATAGAGGTTAAGGTATGGCAAATGTATGTGTTTTAGGAGCAGGAGCATGGGGTATTGCACTGGCAACTCTCTTAGAAAAAAATGGAAATGATGTTACAATTTGGTCAAAGCTTCAAAAAGAAATAGATATGCTTAAAGAAGATAGAGAAAATAAGGTTACATTACCGGGAATAATTATTTCTGAAAACATTAAAATTACTTCTGATTTACAAGAAGCTACAAAAGATAAGGATATAATAGTATCATCAGTAGCTTCAAGATTTACACGTGACGTTGCGAGAAGTATTAAAGATTTCATAAAAGATGGGCAGATAATAGTAAATGTTTCAAAAGGTATAGAAGATGATACTCTTATGACTCTTACCGAAGTTATTTTAGATGAATTAAAAACAGCAGATGTTGCTGTTATGTCAGGTCCTAGCCATGCAGAAGAAGTTGGAAAAGGTCTTCCGACCACTTGTGTTGTAGGTGCAAATTCATTTGAAACAGCAAAGTTTATTCAAAATACATTTATGTCAAATACATTTAGAGTATATACTAGTCCTGACGTTTTGGGAATCGAGATAGGTTCATCTCTTAAAAATGTAATTGCACTTGCAGCTGGAATGGCAGATGGATTAGGATACGGAGATAATACAAAAGCCGCACTTATTACAAGAGGGATTGCAGAAATAGCAAGACTTGGAGTGAAAATGGGTGGCAAGGAACAGACTTTTGGAGGTCTTTCCGGTATCGGCGATTTAATTGTAACTTGTGCAAGTATGCATAGTAGAAATAGAAGAGCAGGAATACTCATGGGTCAAGGCAAAAGTATGGATGAAGCCATGAAGGAAGTAAATGCAGTGGTAGAAGGTGTTTTTTGTGCAAAAGCAGCATATAAATTATCAAAGAAATATGATGTTCAAATGCCAATAATAGAACAGGTAAATAATGTATTGTTTGAAGGAAAAAATGTAAAAGATGCAGTTATCGATCTTATGTTAAGGGATAAAACGAGTGAGATAATAACAGAAGGTTGGAGATAGAAGGAGTTTAAACTTTATGGCTATAGTGAAAAAATTTGACCCAAAACAAGTCTATATTTCAAGTAGATTGGAGAATAGACTGAAAAGTATATATGATTATCCGGTTACGATAGTAGAAGCGCCTACAGGGTATGGAAAAACTACAGCTATTAGAGAGTATCTAAAGGGTGAAGGAAAAAACTACGTTTGGTTTACTCTTGATAGTAGCGATAAGGAAAGAGGTTTTTCGGAATTTTGTGATAAAATAAAAACTGTTAATGAGTCAGTAGCACATAAGATTAGAACGATAGGATATCCATGTGATGATGTTATGTGTAAACAGATTATAGATATTATATCAACCATTGAGTTCCATGAGCCGACAGCATTTGTTATTGATAATTATCATTTGGTTGCAGATAAATTTTTAAATAAGATTTTAAAAGAGCTTTCAGCAGTTTTACATAAAAACTCATTTCTTATTTGCATAACCCAAGCTATAACATCAAATGTTACATTTGAGATGGTATTAAGCAAGGCTATGAATTATATAGGAAAAGCTGATTTTGAGCTTGATAGAGAGGATATTAGTCAATATTTTAAGCTTTGTGGTATAAAGTTAGAGGATGAGGAATCAGACTTTTTGTATCAGTATACAGAAGGTTGGATTAGTGCACTTTATTTGCAGATGCTTAGTTATAATGCATCAAATTCATTTGAACCAACAGTTAATATTGAAAATTTGTTAGGAAAAGCGATATGGAATAATCTAGATAGAGTTGCTCAGGAGTTTTTGATTGAAATGAGCATATTTAATAGCTTTACATTAAGACAATGTATTTATATTGCTGATGGTGTGATAAGTGAAGATAGGGTAGAAGCTATAATAAAGGATAGTGGATTAATTAAGTATGATCCAAAAGAAGGTAAATACTTTATTCATTCGATTTTAAAGTATTTCCTTGAGAGTGAGTTTGAGAAACTTGAGATTCTATTTAAGAAAAAAATACTTAATAAAGCAGGGGACTGGTATAGGGATAACGAAAATTATAGAGAAGCATTAGAGTTTTATTATCAGACAAAAAATTATGAAGCCATGTTATCTATGGAGTATTCAACAGATATACTTTATGATTTAAATGAAAGTGAAAAGAGCAGAGATTTATTTCTTGGAATGGCAACAAATTTATCCTATAGTTTAAAAAAAGAATTTATAATGTCGTATTTGCCATATGTATTTTTTATGTTTTTAAACAATCAAAGGGATTATTATAAAAGAGAATGTGAGACAATTAGAAACATTTTAGATGATTTTGAAGGTCCTATTTCTGAAAAAGAAAATCTTGAAGGTGAGTATTATATCCTATTAGCTTATACTTATTTTAATGATTTGGTTAAGATGAATGAGTGTTTTGTAAAAGCATATGAGCTTTTAAAAAGACCATCTATAATATTAACAACAAAGTCATCATTTGCTTTTAGAAATCCTTCGCCATTAGCTTTATATCATAGTAATGCAGGTGAATTATCAAAGACAATTACAAAGCTAGAGATGCTTATGCCGGCGTATTATAAGATAACAGATGGTAAAAGCAAAGGTATAGAAGCTCTTATGAGAGCAGAGATGCTTTTAAATCAAGGTGAGTTTGACGATGCATTAAAGCTTTGTGAAAAAACAATATATATGTCTTCATCAAGAGAGCAGGTAGCAATTTATATCGGTGGACTTCTTGCAATGTGTAGAATATGCTTTATGCGAGGTGAAGTAGAGCAGTTAAAGCAGCATGTTGAAAACATACTTAGTGTTATCGAAGAAAAAAACAGATATGATTTACTTCCTGTATGTGACTTATGTATTGGATATATAAATGTATCAATCAATGATGTTGAAGCTATTCCATCATGGTTAACAGATTTTGTTACAATTGAAAAAAATACATCAATACTAAATTTAGGTTTTGCAAATATAGTTTATGGAAAATATCTTATGATAAAGGGTGAATATGACAGTTTATCCGCAATAAGTGGGCAGATGCTTAAAATATCAGGTATTTTTAATAATATTTTATATGAAATTTACACATTAATCTTCATTACTGTGGTAAAATGCAATATGGGCAATCGCGAAAAGGCGAAAGAAATATTAGTTGAGGCAATAGACCTTGCAATGAAAGATAATTTATATATTCCATTTGTAGAAAGTTATTCATATATAAATAGCTTATTCAGTGAGATATTAATGAATAGTGCTTATAAAAAGTTTTGTGAAAACGTTGTAAATATTTCTAAGAAATGTGTCAGAGGTCTTAAAACATCAGAAAAGGCATCTAGCTCAGAAAAGAAATATGGTTTAACAAAGAGGGAAACCGAAGTTGCAAAACTGGCAGCACAAAGAATGTCCAATAAGGAAATAGCAGACGTTTTATTTATAGCAGAAAGTACAGTTAAATCAAACTTAAAGGTAATATTTAGTAAGTTGGGTGTAAATTCTAGAAACGATCTTAAAAAATTCTTCTAAAACATTAAAATCCCCCACTTTTTTGGGGGAGAAAGTTACTTTTCTATTTAGTATTATGTAGAAAGGGTAAGATTTAAAACAAATGGAGGATTGCTATGGGACCTATATTGAATGTTACACCTTATAGTGATTATAAGGTTCTTATTGAACTAAGCAATGGACATACGGTAATAATGGATTTTAAGAAAAAACTTAACACAATAAGATTTTCTGAACTAGGAAATGTAGATGTGTTTAGAAAAGTTATTACAGATGGATACTCATTGATGTGGAAAAATGGAAAAATAAGAGTTAGTTTTGCAGAGTTAATTGAATTGCTTCAAAATACTAGTTTATTGTATAGAGCTGTTTAAAAGTCTTTGGTTGCCGGAAAGGATTATAATTCAATGAATACAGAAAACGGCAAGATAGATTCAAAGTTTGAAAATAGAATAGAGAAGAATAAAAATAGAGTAGTTAGAGCTATATTTGGTAGAGCAATTTTGCTTTTTTCATCATTGATTCTCCAGATGTTGATGTTATTGGCGTTTATGTCAATATTAGCTAACTACTTTTTTGTGTACTATTGGATTACAATAGTAGTGGTTGTGTTTTTTACAGTGCATATTATGAATACGGATCAAAATCCTGCATATAAGCTTTCTTGGATAGTACCGATAGCATTGGTGCCAGTTTTTGGAGTGTTCTTTTATGCCTTTTTGCATATTCAGTTTGGTACAAGACAGATAGGAAAAAGATTACAGACATTAATAGAAGAAACAAAACCTTATTT
>JAVBUL010000096.1:0-10185 GCA_031555415.1 Lachnospiraceae bacterium
TTTACAAGGCTTAAATACCTGCTTATTAAAATTCTCTTCTATAATATTAAGCAAAAATTATCCGGCTTTACTAAATCCACCACCTATTATCATGCAATTTGGATTAACAATATTTGCTGTTGCTGTTAGTGCCATGCCTAAATATTTTCCAAGTTTATTTATAACTTCAAGGCTAACCTCATCTCCTGCTTTTGCTAAATCCATTACATCTTTAGCTGTAATAGTATCTATATTTCTAAGTAGAGTTTGCTTATCTGATTGCAATGCTTGCTTTGCCAGTCTGACAATACCACTTGCTGAGCTGTATTGTTCTAAGCAACCGCATCTTCCACATCCGCAAGTTTCTTTTTCATTTGGTTCTACGGTAATATGACCCAACTCTCCTGCCGCTCCATTTGTACCGGACAAGATTTTTCCATCTATTATGACTCCGCCACCAACTCCTGTGCCCAACGTAATCATAACCAATGTATTATAACCTTTTCCACCTCCAAATCTTTGTTCGCCAAGAGCCGCAAGATTTGCGTCATTTCCTGCCTTTACAAAAATCCCTGAAAACATTTGAGAAAACTTCTCCTCGATATTAAAGGTTCCCCAGCCTAAATTTACACAGCCTAGAATTCTTCCATCAGGTGTGACTGGTCCCGGAAGTCCTACTCCAATCCCTTTACAATCACTTCTTGATAAATCATCCTTCTCTAATATCTCATCTAGTTTTTCAACAATATCACTTAAAATATATTTTCCGTCTTCTTCTTTTCTTGAAGGTATCTCACATTTACTTATCAGAGTTCCATCTTCATTAAAATATCCAATTTTAACTGTTGTTCCGCCAATATCAACTCCAAATATTTTTTTCATCATTTCTTCTCTCTAGTCTTCTTCTGTTCTTTTACTTAAATTTGCTTGAACTCTATTGTATAGTTCCTGTGCCGCATTATATCCCATCTTCTTCTGACGATGATTAACTGCTGCTGCTTCTACTATCACTGCTAAATTTCTACCCGGTCTTATCGGCAATGAGTGGCACACCACTTTATTTCCTAAAAATTCTGTATAATTTTCTTCAAGCCCAAGTCTGTCGTATTCCTTATCCTTACTCCACTCTTCAAGCTTAATAACCATATCTATTCCTTGTGTTTCCTTTACACTTTCTACACCGAACAAAGTCTTTACATCAATAATACCTATTCCTCTAAGTTCAATAAAATGCCTTGTTATATCAGGTGCAGTTCCTATAAGCGTTTCATCACTTACTTTTCTTATCTCTACAACATCATCTGTAACCAAACGATGTCCTCTTTTTATAAGCTCAAGTGCCGCCTCACTCTTACCAATTCCACTCTCACCCATAATTAGTACACCTTCACCGTAAACGTCAACTAATACTCCGTGAATAGAGATGCAAGGTGCAAGCTGAACATTCAGCCATCTGATAATTTCTGCCATAAATGATGATGTCGCTTTTGCTGTTACAAGAACCGGTACACCATATTTTTTTCCTGCCTCAATTATTTCATCATCTGGCTTTAAATCTCTACAAAAAACAACACATGGTATCTTTTTTGACATTAGTTCTTCATAGATTTCAATTTTCTTTTCTTTATCCATTCTCTCTATAAATGAATATTCAACATACCCTATAATCTGAACTCTTTCATTGTCAAAATGTTCAAAATATCCTGCCAATTGTAATGATGGTCTATTTATATCCGGAATTTGAATATTTGTCTTTGAAATATCAATGTCCGGTGTGTAGCTTATTAAACCATAAGTATCTATAATTTCTTGTAATTTTACTCCTGCCATATGTACCTCCATATTTGTTTTTTATTTACTAAGGCTATTGTAATAAATATATCAAAATAATACAAGCCTAAAACTTTATGATTTAAAAAACTCATATACTTTTTTTGCTGATAACTCATTCATAGTTGGCACTTTTTTTAGTTCATCTATTGATGCATTCTTTATATCTTCTATTGATGCAAAATACTTCATTAGTGCTTTTCGCCTTGTAGGTCCAATACCTTCAATATCATCAAGAATAGAATGTACTTGATTTTTTCCACGAAGACTTCTATGATACTCTATCGCAAATCTATGTGCCTCATCTTGAATTCTTGTGATAAGTTTGAATGCATTCGACTTAGTATCCAGTGGTATTTCTCTGCCATTATGTATCATACCCCTTGTTCTGTGGTGATCATCCTTAACCATACCACATACCGGAATATTTAGTTTTAGCTCATTTAAAACTTCTAATGCTATATTCACTTGTCCTAAACCACCATCCATCATTATCAAATCCGGATATCTGGAGAACTTATCATCACCTTTATGGGAAAATCTTCTTGTTAGGACTTCTTTCATACTGCCATAATCATCAGGTCCTACAATTGTCTTTATCTTAAACTTTCTATAGTCATTACGCTTTTTCTTTCCGTTTTCGTAGACAATCATTGAGCCAACAGATTGATAACCTGATGTATTTGATATATCAAACGCCTCTACTCTATAGTCATTTTTAGACTCTATTTCAAGAAGTTCAAATATCTCTTTAATTGCACCGATAGTCCTGTTTTCTTCACTCTTTATTTTTTCTCTGTCTACTTCTAATACTAATGATGCGTTCTTTTTTGCAAGTTCTACCAGTTTTGCTTTTTCATTTTTAAGAGGATGTATAATCTTTACTTTATTTCCTCGTCTTGCTGATAAATACTCACTAATAATATCCTCATCCTCTATTTCCTCTGAAACTAAAAGTTCCTTTGGAATAAATGGAGTTCCTGAATAATACTGCTTAATAAAGTTTGACAATACCCCTTCTTCACTGTCAAAAGGAACTTTTAAGTAAAAATGTTCTCTCCCAACCATCTTTCCATCACGAATAAAAAACACCTGTACTACAGCTTCTTCATTTTCTTTTGCATATGCCACTATATCCCTATCCATACAGTCTTCCGAGGTAATCTTTTGATTCTGTGCTATATTAGATACACTTTTAAATAAATCTCTATATCCCGCCGCCTCTTCAAACTTCATTTGCTCAGAAGCTTCCATCATTTTATCTTCAAGCATTTTAAGTACTGGCTTATAGTTACCGTTTAAAAACTTTATAACTTCGTCTATGGATTTTTTATATTCTTCACTGCTGATATATCCCATACATGGTGCATTGCATCTCTTTATATGATAGTTAAGGCATGCCCTGCCATTTCCTATTTCTTTTGGTAATGCTCTATTACAATCTCTAATCTTATATATACTTGTTAAAAGTTCTATTATCTGGCTTACCGATACCCCTACTGCATATGGTCCAAAATACTTTGCTTTATCCTTTTTTATCTGCCTTGTTATAAGTATCCTTGGGTATTCTTCATTTACTGTTACTTTTATGAATGGATAAGTTTTATCATCTTTAAGTAAAGTATTATACTTTGGTTTATGCTCTTTTATTAAGTTATTTTCTAAAACTAGAGCCTCTAGTTCACTATCCGTAACTATGTACTCAAAATAAGCGATTAAGGAAATCATTCTTTCTATTAGCGGACTTCTGTTACGTCCGCTTTGAAAATATTGACGAACTCGGTTTTTAAGAATTTTCGCCTTTCCTACATATATAACCTTATCTTTCTCATCGTGCATTATATAAACACCAGGAGAAGCTGGCAATTTTTTTAGTTCCTCTTCTATTACAAACATACTTACCAACTCCTCCTGTTTATCTTATTCTGTCTCTGAAATTTCTTCTTCTACTTCAGGTGGTTCAATTCCTTTTACTTTGTAGTAAATATCCATAAACTCTTTACCTGTGATAGTTTCCTTTTCCACAAGGAATTCTGCTATCTTATCTAATGCATCTTTGTTTTCATCTATTAAGCTCTTTGCCTTATCAAAACATATTTTCAATAAGCCTCTAACTTCATTATCTATTTCTGTGGCTGTTGCATCTGAACAGTTTAGTACAGTACGTCCGCTTAAATATTTATCTTGTACACTTTCTAAGCTCATAAGACCAAATCTATCTGACATACCATATTGTGTAATCATTGCTCTTGCTAACTCTGTAGCCTTTTCCATATCATTTGATGCACCTGTAGTTATTGTTTCAAACGCAATTTCTTCTGCTGCACGTCCGCCTAGAAGTGTTACTATCCTTGTCAACAATTCATCTTTAGACATAAGATATTTTTCTTCTTCCGGAACCTGCATTACATAGCCAAGAGAACCCATAGTTCTTGGAACTATTGTAATTTTTTGAACAGGCTCTGAATTTTTCTCAAGTGCTGTAATAAGTGCATGACCTACTTCATGATATGCTACTGTCTTTTTCTCAATAGGACTTAATATTCTGTCTTTCTTTTCTTTACCTGCAATTACCACTTCAACCGATTCAAATAAATCTTCTTGAGTAATAGCTTTTCTTCCATGCTTTACTGCATTTATAGCGGCTTCATTTATCATATTTGCCAAGTCAGAACCTACTGCACCACTTGTTGCAAGTCCGATTGCATCTAAATCAACGGTTTCATCCATAAGAACATTTTTTGAATGAACCTTAAGTGTTTCTATTCTTCCTTTTAAATCTGGTTTTTCAACAATAATTCTTCTGTCAAAACGTCCTGGTCTAAGAAGAGCCTTATCTAATACATCCGGTCTGTTTGTAGCTGCTAAAATAAGCAATCCCTTTGATGAATCAAAACCGTCCATTTCTGCAAGAAGCTGATTAAGTGTCTGCTCTCTTTCGTCATTTCCTCCGCCGTATTTTGAATCCCTTGACTTACCGATGGCATCTATTTCATCAATAAATATAATACAAGGTGCTGATTTTTGAGCTTCTTTAAATAAATCTCTAACTCTTGATGCACCCACACCTACAAACATTTCTACAAAATCAGAACCTGCTAATGAAAAGAAAGGAACCTTTGCTTCACCTGCTACTGCTTTTGCAAGTAAGGTTTTTCCTGTACCCGGAGGTCCTACAAGTAACGCTCCTTTTGGAAGCTTCGCTCCGATTTCTGCGTATTTACCCGGGTTATGAAGAAAATCTACTATTTCTGTAAGTGATTCTTTTGCCTCATCCTGACCTGCTACATCCTTAAAGTTTACACCTGTTGCTTTTTCTACATATATTTTGGCGTTTGACTTTCCAACTCCTCCCATCATTCCGCCTTTTGACATTCTCTTCATTACTACACCAAATATCAGATAGATAAATGCAAATGGCAATATCCATCCTAGTACTACTTCTAGTATAGTGGAGTTTGTATCTGCTGTATCTGCACCAAATTCAACACCTGAATCTATAAGTTGATTAAGTAATAATTCTGAATTTATTGCAGTTGTCCAATAAGTCATTGTTTGTCCGGTGATCGATGTCTTTGCATCTTTTGGAGTTATAACAATAGAACCATTTGTTTTAATTTGAACCTTTTCTACTGTTTTTTCCTCCAACATCGTTAGGAACTTATCATAAGTAACTTCCTTTGAAGTACTGCTATTTAGTATTTGTGTCATTGTAGACATAATGAGTAGTGTTGCTACTGCTGCTACTATTATTAAAATAAGCTTTTGCTTTTTTCGTTTCTTATTTTCATCGTCATTTTTATTTGAGTTATTATTATTTTCGTTCATGGTCACCTTACCTTTCTCGTTATATATTAATACATTTCGCAGACTCGTCTGCGAAACTGCTTAATAAAAAATTGTACCTTTCCTATTATAAAGATAGTTTGTACAGAAATCAATATAGTTATTGTGATTTTTCCATGAAAAAAATATATAATATAATTATTATTGCTATTTTACCCAAAATTTAGTTATTAATTTTTAAAAATTGTGTAGAAATAAATCTTATAACGTTGTATAATATCTTTTTAAAGTAATTTCAAGGAGGACTAATGATGCCAGTAAAATACGTTTTCGTAACCGGCGGAGTAGTTTCAGGTCTCGGCAAAGGTATTACAGCCGCTTCTCTGGGACGTTTATTAAAAGCTCGTGGCTATAAAGTCACAATGCAAAAATTTGATCCATATATTAACATTGATCCAGGTACCATGAATCCTATACAGCACGGTGAAGTATTTGTAACTGACGATGGTGCAGAAACTGACCTTGATTTAGGTCATTATGAAAGATTTATAGATGAGAGTCTTACAAAAAACTCTAATGTTACTTCAGGTAAAATTTATTGGTCGGTATTATCAAAAGAGCGTCGTGGTGATTTCGGCGGAGGAACTGTTCAGGTAATTCCTCATATTACAAACGAAATCAAGAGCCGTTTTCACAGAAATTATACCTGCACTGATACTGAAATAGCTATTATAGAAGTAGGTGGAACTGTTGGCGATATCGAAAGCTTACCTTTCTTAGAGTCTATTCGTCAGTTCCAGCATGAAGTAGGCAAGGAAAATGCTATACTTATTCATGTTACTCTTATTCCTTATCTTCGTTCTTCACAGGAGATGAAGACAAAACCTACACAGGCAAGTGTTAAGGAACTTCAAGGAATCGGTATTCAGCCTGATGTTATTGTTTGTCGTTCAGAGCTTCCGCTTGACAGACAGCTTAAAGACAAAATTGCTTTATTCTGTAATGTTCCAAACAATCATGTATTACAAAACCTTGATGTAGATGTATTATATGAAGCACCACTTGCAATGGAGCAGGAAAAACTTGCTCAAGTAGCTTGCGAATGTCTTGGTCTTGATTGTCCTGAGCCAGATCTTACAGAATGGGAAACCATGGTAAATACTGCAAAGAATTTAAGTAATACTATTAATATTGCACTTGTAGGAAAATATATTCAACTTCATGATGCTTACATAAGTGTTGTTGAATCTTTAAAACATGGTGGATATGCAAATGACACTGATGTAAATATTAAATGGATAGATTCTGAGTCATTAAATGATGATAATGCCAGTGAACTTCTTGGCGATGTATCAGGTATCTTAGTTCCTGGTGGTTTTGGCGACAGAGGAATTGATGGTAAAATAGTTGCCATTAACTATGCTAGAACAAATAATATTCCATTTTTAGGACTTTGCCTCGGAATGCAGTTATCTATAGTTGAGTTTGCAAGAAATGTGATTGGTTATGCTGATGCACATAGTATTGAACTTAACCCAAGCACTACTCATCCTGTTATTAATTTATTACCTGATCAAGATGGTATTGAAGACATCGGCGGAACTTTAAGACTCGGTTCATACCCATGTGTACTGGACAAGTCTTCAAAAGCATATAGTTTATATGGTGAAGAAGTTATACATGAGCGTCATAGACATAGATATGAAGTAAACAATGATTTCAGAAATGTTCTTGTTGAACATGGAATGAAGTTATCAGGTATTTCTCCTGATGGACGTATTGTTGAAATGATTGAAATAGATGCACATCCTTGGTTTGTAGCTACACAAGCTCATCCTGAGCTTAAGAGCCGACCAAACAGACCACATCCATTATTCAAAGGATTTGTGGGTGCTAGTTTAAAGAAATTTTTAGAACAAAACTAAAAACGCTATAAAATATTTTCTTTTGTAAAACGTAAATTGGTTCCAGTAAGAACAATAAAAGCTTCGTTGCTATCGACGAAGCTTGTATTGTTCTTACAAAGTTCGGCTTTAGCCGAATCTTTTTTTATTCTTTCTCATAAGTTGGTGCATTTTTAGGGCTTTTTCCTTTAATTACATTATGGTAATAAGCGTATGTCATTGGATTTCCATTATCTTTTGGCATACCATCTATTACTTTTCCTAAAAATACTGTATGCGTTTCTGATTCCATTGTATCAATAACTTCGCATGTAAAATAACCACAGCTATCTGATACCACCGGCATATTTGCAAAAATATCTTTTTTTACTTCCTCGAATTTATCTTTTTCCTTACCTGTATAAAAGCCAAAGGTTCCGATTATCATAGGATCTGATTTTTCTGATATAATGGATACTGCAAATCTACCTGTATCCTTTATACATCCATTTGTATAGTTATCATGATTTATACTAATCGCTACCGTAGCAGGGCTTGAGGTAACCTGCATTATACTGTTTGCTGTACAACCTGTCGGTCTTCCATTATCCCATGTCGATACCACATATACACCATATGATAGATTTCTAAATACTTTATTATCCAATATGGACACCTCCTTAATAATTTTCTGCCTTTACTTTAAAATACGCTTGTGGATGTGCACATACAGGGCATAACTCTGGTGCTTTTTGACCAATGCTTATATGACCACAATTTGAACATTCCCAAATAACGTCATTATCTTTTGAGAACACAAGGCCACCTTCTATGTTTGCTATAAGTTTTCTATATCTTTCCTCATGCTCTTTCTCGATTGCTGCTACACCTTCAAATAAGTCTGCAATTTCATTAAAGCCTTCTTCTCTTGCTTCTTTTGCAAATGTAGAATACATATCTGTCCACTCATAGTTTTCACCTTCAGCTGCATGCTTTAGGTTCTCTGGAGTGCTTCCGATTCCATCGTTTAATAGCTTATACCACATCTTTGCATGTTCTTTTTCATTTGCTGCTGTATCTTCAAATATCTCTGCAATCTGCACATATCCATCTTTTCTAGCCTTTGATGCAAAATATGAATATTTGTTTCTTGCCATTGACTCTCCTGCAAATGCAGCGTTTAAATTTGCCTCTGTTCTTGTTCCTTTAATATTTGCCATTGATTTTCCCTTGCCTTTCTGTTTCTTATTTTGTTTTCGTATTAATAATTTTTATCCTAATCTTAGAATATACTATTTTTTGTTCACTGTAAAGTCCATAATTTCTTGATATCATAAAACTAAATTGCTATGGTACGCAAAAAAAGCCAAATCCAACGATTTGGCTTTTTTTGAATGCTGTAAAACAGCTCAATTGGTATACTCCCCATACCAATTTGATAACCCTTCGACTTCACGTTCATTTCTTAATAACCCTTCAGTTTGTTATCTATAATAGAATAATACATAAAAGTATCTTAATTGTATCATTTCGACATTATTTTACTAATTTTGCAGTTTAATGTATTCTTCTTCTACAGGGTCTCTTATATCAATAATCCTACTCCATTCCTTTGTTTCTGGGTCTTTTACCGTTTCACTTCTATTTTTATATAAAAACTTTACTATTTGATAGCAGTCTATCCAAATCTCATTATTACCTTCCTTTTGAGACTCATCAAAAATAAGCTGTATGCCAAAGTGAAGATGTGGCGTTTCAATATTATTTACATTTTCAGTTGTACTATATCCGGTGTGTCCAAGATAGCCGATTACATCTCCGGCTGTTACTATACTTCCTTCTTCCAACGATTTATTAAATGGAAAATTTTGACGCAAATGAGCATAGTAGTAATAACGTTTTCCGTCAAAACTTCTTATTCCTATTCTCCAACCTCCATACTGATTCCAGCCCAGTGCTTCTACATAACCTGACTCCACGGCAATTATCGGTGTACCCGTCTGTCCCATCATGTCATGTCCAAGATGAGGTCTTTTATACCCATAACTTCTTGATGCCCCAAAATCGTCATAATCATTATAAGGAAAATTCTTTGCTATAGGCAAAAAACATTTTAGCCCATATTTCTGTTCCCATGATTTTTCTCCCATATCTTCATTCGTAACTTCTATTTCAAAATCTCCAACCATTCCTCCTAAAACAGCTGTATAAACTTCATAATAATAATTATAATATTTCATGTCACTTGTTAGAGAAGAAATTGTATTCTCGCTACTTAAAATTGAATCTACAAGTTTTTTCATATCCGAAGATTTATACTTACTAAAATCTCCTCCATACTTTGCACCCAGGTATGCTAGTAACTCTATCCAATCAACCTCTATTTCACTCCCATGTGTTTCCATATGATATGTATATGCCAATTGCATTGCATCATTTGTCACTTTAAAATCTACCCATTTTATATAGTCATTTTTTTCTTCTTCACTACCAGTCTCTGCTTCTATATTACTTGTGTTTCCTACTATTGCTTCATTACTTTTACCCTTATATGCCAATGCTAATAATAATACCAAACCTGCAAGTAATTCTATTAAAACTGCTTTTTTCTTTTTATTCAAAATTATATACCTTGACTAACATCGTTTGCACCATTTTATGCAAATAATGCTTGATTATATTCATTTTACTAATTTAGTTAATTTTT
>JAVBUL010000192.1:0-13161 GCA_031555415.1 Lachnospiraceae bacterium
AAACCATCTTTAAATGTTACAGTAAAGGATGTTTTGGCTCCTTCTGGTATAAGTGAATATTCATCTTCCCAGTCAATATCACTTAAGAAAACATCATATGTGCTATATATGTTATACTTCAAATCACCACCATTAAGGTAATCGGTATAACTAGTGACAAACTCTTTATTTGATTCGCATAATAGTTCGAGTATCCGACTATCTTTTATTTCGATATTAGAAACCTTGCTTTCAAAATAATCGAGTTCAGAATAATAATAATTAGTAGGAGTGCAGATAGAAACTCTAGCATAATCTAAATCCGAAACTTCTGGTGTATAGTTTAGCATATTATTAAAGCTAAATGAAATTAATATTATAAATATAACGTTTAGCACAAACAAAACAGGAACATATATTAAACTTTTTATTGCTTGCATTATTTTTTTGCTAGATATTAGTTCGTAAACAAACATAGCAATTATGGCAAAAAGATAAAGAGTGATAATGCTAAAAATATCTGAAGCTCCACTAGAGCTATAGTAGTAATAGTCATTAGTACCGGCGTTTCTTGTAACCCAAGAATCGAATATCATGGCTAAAGGAAATATGGAGATTGCCATTCCTAATGATAAAGTGGAAAAAATTTGAAGTCGTTTACTATTAGTGAAATTTCCAGCGGTTTCGCTCTTTCTTTTTTTGAAGCATATTGTAGCTAACACCATAAAAATAATACCAATTATAGTAGTGTATATAGTTGAAAAAGACATTTTTAAGAGTAGTCCATTTGAGCTTTCATTAACAATATCTATAATATTAAAAATATGATTAAATCTTTGATCCAGTAATGGTAATGTAGTGTCTGCAGCATTAGGTAATGCTGCTGTAGTTATTTCAACAAATGCAAATATAAAGAATCTTGGTAAAAATAATAATATTGCAGTAAATGATACATTTGCAAAAAGTGTACCTGTTATTGAGCAAGCTAAGGCAGTTACACTAATAACAAGAAAACAAGTTATAAATATATTAATTGAAAATGCTATTAAGTGCGAAAAACTAAACAGAACATATTTACTTAGTAATGAGTAACTAATAGCTGTAATAATTGTTGATGTTGTTATCATTAAAAATACTATTGTGATTAGTGATGCTATATATGATACAATAATACATAATCTTGTATGTGGTATTGAATGATATATATCGGATGAGTTTCTGTTTGTTAAAAATTTAAATAGCATTATTGTTAATATCGGAGCAATAACAAGTGGAAGTAGTATATAAAAAATATTTGACTCAAGAACATTAACAGCTGTCTTGGCTATATTTTCAACAACTTTAGAATTTTGTTCTAATGTATCTTTGGCACTGATGTAATGAGCAATAGGTATCATAATAGATATAATTGTCAAAAATGCAAGTGTGATAAGGCTAAACAACCTAAGTTGCTTTAGCGCATCTTTATATAGTTTTAAACTAAAAATCTTTTTATTATTCATTAACATCTATCTCCTTTCCGAGTATATCATCAAAATTATATCCTAATGCTTCCATTTCAAAGCTAAATACCTCATCAAGTGTTAGTGGAAGAACATCTAAAAGTACCGGATTTTTTGATTGTAAATATGCAACCGTAGCATCTTTATCACCTTTTACTATCATACTCGATACAGATCCTGATTTTCTAAATCTTAGATATGTTAAATCAGAGAAAAAGCTTTCATCATATTCCTCCTTAAAGGCAACCTGAACTTTAAACTGGGTGGTTTTCAAATTTTCAATATCACTTTGAAGTATTAATCCTCCTTCATGAAGCAGTGCTAATTGATCACAAATGTCTTCAAGTTCACGAAGTGAATGAGAGGTTATGATTATTGTAGCATTTCTGTCGATAACATCCTGACAGATTAGTTTTTTTACCAAGGCTCTCATAATAGGGTCTAGTCCGTCGAATGTTTCATCAAAGAACATATAGTCCGGTTTTGATGAAAGTGCAAGAATAATAGCTGCCTGTCTTTGCATTCCTTTTGAAAAATGTGAGATAGGCTTGGTTGGATTTAGTCTGAAAGCTTTAGTAAGTTCATTGAATCTATCCATATCAAATTTGTCATAAATATCTGAATAAAATTGTGCCATTCTTTTCATTGATGCACCCGGTAAGAAATAAAGAGTATCAGGAACATATGTGATACGTTCTTTTATTTCAGGCGAGTCAAATACATCAATATCTTCTATGGTAGCAGTACCGGAAGTGGGTTGATATACACCGGTTAATACTCTTAAAAATGTAGATTTACCGGCTCCGTTTGAACCAACCATGCCATAGATACATCCCTTTGGTATCTGGCAAGTAACATCCTTTAGTGCTGTAAAATTGTTGAATGCTTTTGTTAAATTTTTTGTTGTAATCATATAATTCATTTTCCCTTCTTTTAATTTTGCGTTCCTTCATACGCGTTTTTTTCTTCTGAATATACTTCCTCAATACGATCAAATAATGTGGCTTTTGGAACTCCTGCTAAAAGCAGTTCCCTAGTGAGTTCCATGAAATCCCCGACTTTTTCGAGTTTCTGTTTACTTAGTACAGATTTTGCATCCATTGTTACGAAGCATCCTTTACCAGGAACGGAATGAATAATGCCTCGTCTGTCAAGTTCTGAATAAGCTTTTTGTATGGTATTTGGATTGGTTGAAAGTTCTAGCGAAAGACTTCGTACAGATGGAATTTGGTCACCCGATAATACGATTTCTTTTAAAACAAAGTCTTCTAATTGATTTACAATCTGCTCATAAATAGGAATTCTTGACATTAAATCGATACTAAACATCCTACACCTCCTTTGGCTGTTATACTTAGTGTACTATTTGTGATAGTACACTAAGTATAATCGGATATATTAAATATGTAAATAGTACTAAGGTACTAAATGAAAAATATTTGTTAATGATTATTAATAATGTTAATAATGAATTACTTGACTTTTTCTGATGTAAAAGCTAGTATAATTAGGTATGAAAAAGTTTAAAAGGGAAGCTTTTTTCATAAAAAAATTTTTTAAAAATACTATTATATAAAAAGCAATTGAAATTGCTCAAAATTTAAGTAACTTATAATTAAAGTTATTAGCATTTACAATTGTTTTAAACTAAGCAAGGGAGAAAAATTAATGAGGAGAAAAATAATAACAGCTATTTTTTTGAGTGCCAGTATTTTAGCATTTGGAAGCTGCTCAAAGGAATCAGAAGAAAAAAAAGAGAGTACAACAACATTAAATTCTGAAACACCGTCAAATGCGGATACGACAGGTGAACCAGAAACACCTACAGAGGAACCAACAACACCTCTTACATATGAAGGTGATATAAAATCTTTATCAAATGAATTTATTAGCTGGGGAGTTGGAACACAGCTTAATGAAGATGGAAGACCATCTTCACCAGTTCAGTTTCAAGAAAAGTATAAAAGTTATGCAGTTGATTTTATAAAGGAAAATGAAAAGGTAATATACCTTACATTTGACGAAGGATATGAAAATGGATATTCAGGAAAGATATTGGATACATTAAAAGAAAAAAATGTAAAAGCAGTATTTTTTATTACGATGCCTTATGCAAAAACAGAATCTGACCTTATTAAAAGAATGATAGATGAGGGTCATATTTTGGGTGCACATAGTGTTACACACCCAGCAAATGGTATACCATCATTGACACTTGAAGAACAAGAAAATGAGTATAAAGAACTTCATGAATATGTTTTGGAAACATATGGATATGAAATGTATTTATTTAGGCCACCAGCAGGTATTTTTAGCGAGCAATCTTTAGCAGTAGCACAGAGTTGCGGGTATCGTTCTGTATTATGGAGTTTTGCATATGCAGACTGGGATCCGGAAAAGCAACCAAGCGAGGAAACCGGATTAGAAAAGACAATAGGAAAGTTACATAACGGTGCGATTTATTTATTGCATGCAGTTTCAAAAACAAACACAGATATTTTAGGAAGATTTATTGATGCTGCAATAGAGCAAGGCTATGTTTTTAAGGAATATACAAAATAGAGGTGAGTTGAAAGCGCATGGAAAATATCAATTTTATAGAGGGGATTGATATTGAAATAAAGGGAAAAGAATTTAGCTTTTTTGATTTAATAAAGATTTCAAAAGATAGTGATAAGATTAGTTTTAAGAATTGTATTTTTGATAAGATCAAAGAAGGAATAGAAAGCGATGCAAAAAGGCTATATTTTGAAGAATGTAGCTTTAGAGGATTAGAAAAAATTATAACAGGGAATACATTCTGTGTTTTTAATAATTGTAAGTTTGAACTTGAAGGGAATATACTTACTTCATTAAAAGATATGTGGGAAAGAGATGAAGAAGATAGGAACTTATGTGGTGCTGTTTTTTTAGCATGTAAAATTTCTTCTAAAACCGAAAAAGAATTATATATTTCTGAAACTGGTGCTTTTGCAGTTATGATTGAGTGTGAATTGCCGACAGAAGATAAAACTCAAGTTATCTGGTCGAAGAAAATGTTAGATACAGTGAATTATTATTATTACAATAATAATGTTCATATATATGGGTCTGATGAATGTGCGCAGAAATTAAGTGAACAAAGTCGTAAGGCTTATAATATATGGAATTTATTAAGTGGTGAAGATGAATGGGATCCAAGTGGTGTGAGAGATGAATATATTGACTATAAAAAGGAAATATTCTTTGTTAAACTAACTAGAAACATTTCATGTATTGGTGGAATGGAAAAATCAGTAATTAGTTTGAGTGGTTATCCTCTCACAGTACAAAACAATGTGATGATTTGTGAAGAGGGAGGAATAAAGATTATTCCTAAAGCAAGTGATATATTAAGAAATGAAAAGATTTTTTATGTAATAGGTGAAAATGACAGCGAAGAATCAGTTTATAAGGTTTTAAGAGTGACTTCAGAGAATGGACTGATTGCAGAGTGTTTAGTTGAAGTTTTACCATCAATGATTGAACCGCCCAAGTTCATAAATACTCCGATTGTTGATATACGTGATGGAAGAGCTTATATTGAGTATAAGTTTGATACAAGCGATAAAAAAGACATGTCGGATATAAGATGGTATAGGGTAGATAATAAGGATAGGTCTTATTTTAATGAAGTGAATTTTGCGTTGAAGTCTAATGAGAAGGATTGCAGAAAAATAGCAGTGTCACAAGATGATTCTCCTTGTTATAATATACAATTAACATATGCAGATGTTGGAAAACGCTTAAAGGTTAATGTTAAACCAAGACATAATAGAAGTAAGTATGGAGCGAGTCTTAATGTTGAAAGCAGAATTATAAGAAGTGCAGATATAAAGGCTGAGAATATTAGTATCGTTTTTGAGAATTCTGTATTGGAGACGACATATGATATTGAACCGGGTTATTTAACTGCAAAAGGAAGCTGGGAATATAAAAAATTAGAGGGCGTAAAGTCAAAAGGCTTAGTAGCTTCTGATAATATATGTGGGCTTTATTATCAAAGTGACAGAAAAGTTTCAGATATTAAGCTACTTGCTATGTTGAGCATTGGTAAAAATATTCCAAGCGGTTTTGCTGATGTAGGCGATTACGAAGAAATATATATAAAATATGATGCTTTTTCAAATAGTGGGTATGGTATTCGCTATGAGCTAGAGGATAAAGAAACTAATCAGATTAGTTTTAGGCTATTTAAATATGAGGATAATATTATAAATCCTATTTCGGATTCTTTTTATGGAAACTTCTTTTCTGGTGATATTGATATAGAGATGGAAATAATAGATAATGTTTTTAAAGTTACAATTTCATATTTGAAAGATTACAAAACAAGATATGAGACTTTGTATGCTCTAGTTGTGCCAAATAAGTATGGTGGCGTAGGAATAAAGCATGCATCCTCTGAAAAAGTAAGTGGAATTAGTATAAAGTACATAGAATTTAATTATGTATAATTAAAAAAAATATACATATACTAAGGACAAACTAAGAATGGAGGAAAAGTATATGCCTATTTTGGATTGTAGTGTAAAGAACTGTTTTTATAACTCAGAATCAAGATGTCAGCTTGATACAATTAAGGTTGATGGTTCTCATGCAGAAACAACAGAAGGAACTGCATGTGCAAGTTTTGAATTGAGAAAGAACTCAGAGTTTTCGAATAGGGAAGGTCATATTCCGGACCCAGAATGTAGCATTGATTGTGAAGCTACAAAATGTACCTATAATGACAATTGTAAATGTGAAGCAGATCATATTGGTATCGCAGGTAATGGAGCATGTGAATGTGGTGAAACAGAGTGTGCAAGCTTTTTTGAGGACAGATAATGTTGCACAGCTAAACAGATTATGATACAATTAGCAGGGTATTATTAAGGCACGACATAGTTTTGTTCGTGCTTACATATAGAAAGGAGTAATACAGCGTGAAGTGTAATAAGTGTGGAGAAGAATGCAAAGATAGCCAAGTATTTTGCTTGAAATGTGGAAATCCTATCCAAGTAGTGCCAGATTTTAACCTTATTGAAGCAGAATTGGCGACTAATATCGGTGAGTTAATGGAGGAGATGGATAAAGAAGTTGACATAAATGCATCTGAGGATGTTGATAATATATCAGTTAATACAGTGAGTATGGAGTTAAAGCTTGTTGATATATCAAGAGATGATAGGACAAAAGTTATAGGTGACGTGTCAAAAGTGATAAATGAGCAGTTACATAATGGGGAATTCGATACGACGGAAGATGTAGTGCAAGGTGTAATAACACCACAAGCTAAAAAGTCAAATAAAAAGAAAATTGCTATAATAGTAGGCGTGGTAGTATTAGTTTTAGCGATAGCTATAATTGCTTTTTTACTTATCGCCAATAAGGTTGATGAAACAAGTAAGTCATTTGATGATTATTATGAGCTTTCATCAGAAAATTATGATTCTATGGATACAAAAAATGCATTGGATAATGCATTAATAGCATTGAGAAAAGCTGCTACAAACGATGAAAAAATAAAAATAATAATTCTTATGAATGATATTTATGTGTTGGCTGGTACAAAAAATGCAGATTATGCAGATAATCTTGCAGAAATTATAAATTTAGGCTCAAAGAACTCAAATTATTATAAGGAACTTGCAAAATACTATAGCGAAAATGGAAAGTCTTATGAACTTACAGAACTTTTAAGAGGCATTGAGGATGAGGCACTATTAGAAGCTGTAGCCGATTATTATGTGAAGGAGCCTAAGACAAATAAAGAGTCAGGAAATTATAATGAGTATATGGCAATAGAGCTTTCGGCAGACGAAGGTTGTAAAATTTATTTTACGACAGATAGTAGAAATCCATCAAGTTATGGTGAAGAGTACACAGAGCCTATCGTTATTGATAAAGAGGGTGAGTTAGTACTTAAAGCTGTAGCTATTAATGCAGATGATGTTGAAAGTAAGATAGTAACATTAACATATAAAATAGAACTTACAGGTTCATCAGCACCAAAGCTTACACCTGTTGGTGGAGCTTATGTTGAGAAAACAAAGATTAAAGTCGAAGTGCCAGAAGGTGGTAAAGCTTATTATACATGGGATGAAACAAATCCTAATGAAGGTAGTACTGAATACACAGAAGAGATTGATATGAAACGTGGAATAAATGTACTCAAAGTAGTAGTCGTTGATAAATATGGTATTTATAGTGATATTGCTACAGAATCATATAATCTTCAAGTAGAGAGAAAATTAACTTTAAATGAAGCTGTAAAGTTGATAGAGAATAAAGTAACAGAGGATTCGTCTATTAAGGTTGGCGAAGATGAGACTTTGGATGTATATTTTGAAACTACAGTGATTGATGATAACGAAGAGTATTATATAGTATTAGCAGCAGTAAAAGATGCTGAAGGTAAGATGAAGTCAGTTAAAGTATTTGGTGTAAATACTTATGATAAATCAGTATCTACAGATTTCGTAGAAGAAAATGGAACATATTCCATTCCAAAAAAGGAGGAATAGATGATTAATCATATTGTGACATGGAAATTAAAAGATAGAGAAAGTGCAGATGCTAGAGAAGTTTTACAAAAGGTAAAAAGTATATTAGAGGAATTACATGATGTTGTTCCAGGAATAATTTCATTGAAAGTGGTAGTTAATGAAATGAGTTCAAGTAGCGTTGATGCAGCATTGATATCTAAGTTTGAAACAAAAGAGGCTTTAGATGCGTATCAAGTAAGTGAAAGGCATAAAAAGGCATCAGAATATGTAGGTTCAGTTTTTTGCGATAGGGCTTGCATAGATTATGAAGAAGAATTAAGCTAATATATAAAGGAGATTGACTCACTTGTAGTAGAGCAATCTCCTTTTTGCATGTCTAACTAAAAAATTCTTCGCTTTCAGGATATAGACTATAGTAGTTTTCTTCTATAAGCTTATCCGCTAAAGCTTCATCTAAATTTTCAAAGTTTTCAAATAATTTGCCTTTTATATATTCAAGACGAATAATATATTTTTCTTCTTCTGTAATATCATCGGTACAGCTTTCGTTTGATTCTTCAATATCAATATTGTTTAAAATAAAAGTGTTTATATCTGATATAAGAGTTTCTTCTTTGGAGATACTTGATTTCACTTTTTTTGCTTTAGATAATGTATATATTCCCATAGCAATAAATATAGCAAATATAATAACCATTGAACCAAAAAACAAAGTATATGCAGTTTTTGTCATATCTACTGTAAATAACCCAAATTTATGTAGAATTAAAACTATATAACCTATAATACCGACAAGAATTAAACTGGATGCAGAAGATGAAAGATCCTTGTATTTCTCATTTGCACTTACAAATATTGAGCTTTCATTTTCGGTTGGTGAAATGTTGTTAAGCATGGTTTTCATTTGATAACCAATGGCTTCTTTTTCAGAAGGGCTAAGGTCTTTTGTTAATTCGTCACTTATAGAAGTAATGGCTGTTTGCTTTGCAAATTCTGCTTCATCTAAAGAAGCAAGTATACGATATACCTTTTCATTAGGATCAAAATAATAATTTGCAGATTCTATTTTATTTTCTTCAAGATAATCAAAAATTTTTAAAGCAATATCTTCATTCTTGTCAAAGAAAATTTCTACGTATTCATCTTTATTACCCGGAATAAGTGAAATATCACACTCAGGGCAAAAAGTTTCTTCGTTATCATAAGTATTTTTACATATAGGACACCAAGTCATAGTTACACCTCTTTCAATTTATTAATGCTTGTAAATTTCTAAAATTTAGTATATAACATTATTTAGCATTAGACAAGTAGATTGAAAGGATTTATACATAAATGAAAATTACATTGATTACAGTTGGAAAGATAAAAGAGAAGTATTTTACGTTAGCAATAGAAGAGTATTCGAAGAGATTAAGCAGATATATTAAACTTGATATTATTGAAGTTGAGGATGAAAAAACACCAGATGGAGCATCAGAAGCATTAGAAGAGCAAATAAGGGCAAAAGAAGGTGAGAAGATTTTGAAATATGTAAAAGAAGATTCATATGTTATTACACTTGAGATAGAGGGCAAGATGCTTGATTCTGTTGAATTATCACAAAAGATTAATAGTATAGGGGTTTCGGGGAAAGGACATATTATTTTCATAATTGGTGGTTCGTTGGGGTTATCAAAGGAAGTAAAGAGTAAAGCAGATTATAAGCTTAGTTTTTCGAAGATGACATTTCCGCATCAGCTAATGAGAGTGATTTTGTTAGAGCAGATTTATAGGAGCTATAGGATCCAAAATAACGCTCCTTATCATAAATAGAACATTCATATTTCAGAAGGCATTGTATTGTATCATACGGATTATTATAAGTCTAGTATTTTTTTTATTTTCTACTAAAATAAAATAGTAAAGTAAATGAAAGGACGGTATATGTATGGATATGTATGCAAAAATAATGCGTAATATGAATGGCATGGGACTATGGTTTGAGTCAAAACCTATAATAATAGGAGGGCTTGCAATGGAGTACTATGGTTTGAGAAGATGTGGGGATGATATGGATTTTGTAGTTACGAATGAAGATTATGAAACAATATTAGCATCATTTTTTAAAGAACAAAAAGATGTCTGGGGTGATTTAGGCTTTAGGATTGATGATTATGAGATTTTTAGGAGTATATCATTGTTTGATTATGATTTTTATTTACATGATGCTATTGAATTAGAAGATTTTTATGTTTTATCCATTGATAAGCTATTATTTACAAGAGTTCTAGCAATGAAGAATGAGAAACACAAAGAAGATTTAAGATTGATACAATTCTATTGCTATGAAACTTTCAGAAATCAAGAATACTATAAAAATGCGCAGCAAAATTATGATTTATATTGTTCAGTTACAGGTGGAATAGTGCATGGAGGGCGATATGACGGTGATTTTTATGATTAATGTAAATGTATTTATATAATAGAATCAATAAAATTTTATAAAGCTAAGTAAAAAAGAAGCAGTTGCTTAACGTTTGAGTTGTTAAAGTAACTGCTTGCATTTTAATTAATCAATGATATCCTTTAATTTAATATCGCATAGTTTTACTAGTACATAGTTTAAGTCACCAATATTATAGTCCTTATTCTCAAGAAAATAGCGAACAATAAGGTCAGTCTTTTCTGAGTTTGTAATAGCATAACCAGCAGATTTAAGTAATGCTTTAGCTGCTTCGAAATTAAGCTTAAATGCAAAGCATACAGAAATGGCTTCACCTTTTGTAGGATGATAATTTATATTATCTTCAAGTTTTGAAAAGTATTTTGGTTCAAGAAGGTATTTTGAACAAAGTGAATCTTCGCTTTGTTTGCATTCTTCAAAATATACCCTTGCTATTTCGGAATACTTTTCAGGATTATTATGTGACTCGTACCACTCGTTAAGAGTATCACGATCGGGGTCGGATTTTAATATCAATGTATTGAATTTACAACGTTCATTGTTGCGTTCACGCACAAAATGCACTTGTATGAAAATATTTGCATCATCACATAAGTACTCACGTCTTTTTTTGATTTTCTTTTTTTTAGAACTAAAAAACATATTTGTAACCTCTTTCTTTTAAACATTTCATAAATTAAGTAAAAAGATATAAACTTAATTATATGCAGATACTATATATAATATCACAAATATCTTTAAAAGTATACGAGGAAAAATATTTAAAAGCTTTTCCTTGAGAATATTCTAATAATGTAGTAATATAAATATAAAATAAAATATACTTTAGGAGGATTTGATTTTATGAGTTTAAATTTTGGATTAACCTCAAACTATTCAAGTTATTATTCAACCAATTATGTTGATGATGAAACTGCAATAGTGGTTTTACTTGTTGCTCTTTTTGTAGCAGTAATAATATCTGCAATAATGATTTTTGTATGCTATAAAATAGCAAAATCTAAAGGGTTATCAGGAGCATATGCTTTACTTGGATTACTTGGTGTAATAGGAATAGTTATTGTTGCTGTGTTGCCTGCAAATAATAATTATCCAAATTATCCAAATAACAACTACCCAAACAATAATTATCCAAATTATCCAAACAATAATCAGCAAGATTATAATAATCAAAAGCAACTTTATGGAAGTAACCAATCATATAATTTAAATGGTCAGCAGTATGATTATAATAATCAAAATAATTTTAATCAAAATAATTTTGCTTCAAGTGGAAAAATTTGTCTTAGTTGTGGGCATGCAGTGTCAGGAAATGATAGCTTTTGTCCAAAGTGTGGAGCGAAAGTATAAAAAACTAAAAAATTAGGTAGAAGAATAAAGATATTTATGTTAGAATAAAGGATATGTTTTATACATATATACTTGAATTACATATGTAGCTAGTTCAAATTGAAAGGAGTTAACAAATGATTTATTCACATGAAGTAGAAAAAATGTGTACAGTAGCACAGGGCGTTAATCACGGCGCAGCTCCAGTTCCTACAGAAGGAAGATGGGTAAAAAACAAAGAAGTTAAAGATATCTCGGGTTTAACACACGGTGTTGGTTGGTGTGCACCACAACAGGGAGCATGTAAGCTTACACTTAATGTTAAAGAAGGTATTATTCAAGAAGCATTAGTAGAGACAATAGGATGTTCAGGTATGACACATTCAGCAGCTATTGCAACAGAATTATTACCAGGATTAACTGTAATGGAAGCATTAAATACAGACTTAGTTTGTGATGCTATTAATACAGCTATGAGAGAATTATTCTTACAGATAGTATACGGAAGAACACAGAGTGCATTCTCAGAAGATGGACTTCCAGTAGGCGCAGGTCTTGAAGATTTAGGAAAAGGTCTTCGTTCACAAGTTGGTACTATGTATGGTACTCTTAAAAAAGGTCCTCGTTACCTTGAAATGGCAGAAGGTTATGTAACAGGTATCGCACTTGATGCTGAAGACCAAATTATTGGTTATCAGTTCGTAAGTCTTGGTAAGATGACAGACTTCATCAAAAAAGGTGATGATCCTAACACAGCTTGGGAAAAGTCAAAAGGTCAATACGGAAGAGTTGCAGATGCAGTTAAGATTATTGATCCAAGAGAAGAGTAAGGAGGAAACAAGAAATGGCTTTATTTGAATCATATGAAAGAAGAATTGATAAGATCAATTCTGTTTTAAATAGCTACGGTATTTCTTCAATAGAAGAAGCTGAAAAGATTACTAAAGATGCAGGTCTTGACGTTTACAATCAGATTAAAGGTATTCAGCCAATCTGTTTTGAAAATGCTTGTTGGGCTTACATTGTAGGTGCAGCTATTGCTATAAAGAAAGATTGCAGAAAAGCAGCAGATGCAGCAGCAGCAATCGGTGAAGGTCTTCAGGCTTTCTGTATTCCAGGTTCAGTTGCAGACCAAAGAAGTGTTGGTTTAGGACATGGTAACCTTGCTAAAATGTTACTTGAAGAAGAAACAGAATGTTTTGCTTTCTTAGCAGGACATGAATCTTTTGCAGCAGCAGAAGGTGCTATCGGTATAGCAGAAAAGGCTAATAAGGTTCGTAAGAACCCATTAAGAGTTATCTTAAATGGTCTTGGAAAAGATGCAGCACAAGTTATCGCAAGAATTAACGGATTCACATATGTTGAAACTGAAATGGATTATTCAACAGGTGAAGTT
>JAVBUL010000238.1:0-13880 GCA_031555415.1 Lachnospiraceae bacterium
ATTGAGAAGGTTTTTAAATGTCAGATGACTATATTGGGTGATTTACATCAGAGTATAGGTGATGAAAAAGTAGACGTTGCAAAATACATCAGAAAAGTATTTGGAAGAGATGTGAATTATACTCAAATGAAGAAATCATATCGCCAGACAATGGAGATAGGAAAATTTGCAGCTAATATCATAGGCCAGACAGATATAGACTTTTTTGAGCGAAGTGGTAAGGAGCCTTCAGTAAAAGAATTTGGCAATTCAGAAGATATTCTTAATGGGTTGAAATCAAACATACAAGGTCAATTATCCCAAGGATATGAGACAATAGCAGTTTTATGTATGGATATTGAAAGTGCAAAGTCTTATTATAATAGACTAAAAGAAATAATGGAAGAAGTCTACTTTATTGACAAAGAAAGTATTAGGTTTTCTAAAGGTATAACAGTTACAACATTTTATTTATCAAAAGGTCTGGAGTTTGATTGCGTTCATGTTCCGGATTACGGGGAAATATATAGAAAAGATGAGTTCGGAAAGCAGGCATTATATATAAGTGCAACAAGGGCAATGCACAGACTTGATATGTATGAGATAAAATGTTAGAAACTAGGGTTAGCATCGTGATGTAGAGGAAAGGATATAGTTTACAATGAAAAAGAGAAGGAATTTACTATTATTTATAGTTGTATTAGTATTTGTTGTGATAACAGGGTGTAAAAGCAAAGAGGTGGAAGAGGAAAGCGATACTAGTAAAGAGAAGGCTACAAAAAAAGAGGAAGAGACGATTGATTTATCTTCTATAGAATATTTGAATGAGTCTGATGATGAGGATGTCAAAAGAATTATTGAAAATATGCTAGGTGATAATAAAGACTGTAATAACATTGTCTATAATTTGAACTTTGAATTTATTTTTGATGGATTATCAGTATCATATTCAGTTATACAGAGTGATGTAATAAATAGGGCGGGCGAAATAAAAAGAGGTTTAGAAGAAACAGAAGAAGTAACAGTTCATATAAACTACAAAAAAGGAAAGGGTTATCTAAAGTTTACAGTACTTTCAGATAAGGAGGCTATACCAGTGAAAATAGAAACAGTAGCAGAAAATCTTATTCATAATCAAGATAATGTACGTGGAAATTTAACATTGCTAGAAACAGCGGGAGAGGCTAATGAAATAAACATTAAATGGACATGTGACAGAGAAGATTTAATTACGATACAGAAGACAGGGGTAAATAAAGAAATACCAGCAGGCGTAGTAACAAGAAAAGAAAGTGATGAATCAGTAAAACTTACAGCGCAGCTGACATCAGGTGAGCATAGTTATACGAAGGATTTTAATCTTACTATAAAAGCAAAACCAGAAGAAAAGGTTTATAGTTCATATCTGTACTCTTATTTTAGAGGTAATATTTATGGAAAAGGAGAAAGTCAGCATATTCATATGGCAGCAAGTCAAGATGGATTTTTCTGGACAGCGTTAAATGAGAATGAACCTATTTTAAAAGCAGAGTTAGGAACTAAAGGTGTAAGAGATTCATTTCTTATTAGATCACCTGAGGGAGATCATTTTTACTTAATAGGAACAGACCTTGATGCGAATGGCGGAGATTGGGCAAGCTATGGAGGAAATGGAAGCAGATACATAAGAATTTGGGAGTCAGATGATTTAATTAACTGGTCAGAAGAAAGACTTATCCTTATAGCACCAGAAAAAGCAGCATGTATGTGGGCACCTGAAGCAACATATGATGAAACCACAGGAGAGTATGTTGTATATTGGGCAACAGGGTTAAAAGGTGGAGATGGTAAGAAAATATGGTATGCAAAAACAAGAGATTTTTATACATTCACTGAGCCACAGATTTATAAAGATGTGGAAAGTGGAATAACATTTATTGATACATCTATGATAGAGTATCAAGGTGTATTTTATAGATTTACAAAAAATGAAAACGAACTCACAATATTGTTAGAAACAAGTGATAAAGTATTAGGCGATTTTTCGCTTGTTAAAACGAGAATAGCTGGTGAAAGTGGTGTTGAAGGACCGGCAATTTATAAAATAAACGGTGAAGAAAAGTGGGTTCTTTATATGGATGGCTATGCAGGAAATAATTCAGGAGTAGGATATTTTCCATTAGTGGCAAATAGTCTTGAAGATTTAAAAAATGCAAATTTTGTAAGGATGGAAAAAGGTACATATAAGATGCCTGAAGGTGGGAAACATGGGTCATTTATTCCAATCACAGAAGAAGAATACAATGCATTAAATAAAAAATGGGGAACAAAATAAAAATTTATGTTGAATTTAGTAAAAAAAAAAATGTATAATGTTAGGTATCTTAAGGGTAGACTTTAAGATTTGTAACTAGTTGAAATATTATTTAAGTTGTATGGAGGTATGATGATGATGCTAATGGGAATGAACTATGAGAAAAGTTTGGAGCAATTTTTGTTGAGTCTGATATTTTCAGTATCTATGTTTGTGATAATTGTTGTTACTCAATTCATTTATTATTGTTATTGTTTAAAAAAGAACATCTTAATTGAAGACAAAGTAATAAAGTTTGTATACAGATTTGCGGACAAGCTTATGAGAAGAAATTAGTGAAGATTAGCACTGTAAAACCCCCTGATTTAATTCAGGGGGTTTTAGCTATCCAAAAATCTGTTAGTTGTCTTCTTTGCCAACTAATTGTTTTGAGATTTTAAAAATCATATCGTTAACATCTATAGGCTTACAGATGTGGTCAATCATTCCAGCATCTTTGCAGTTTTCTACATCTTCTTTAAAGGCATTAGCAGTTAATGCTATAATAGGAATAGAGTTGGTCATATTAATTATCCTAGAAGCTGTCAGTCCATCCATAACTGGCATATGTACATCCATAAGTATAACATCATATTTGTTTGGATTATTATTAACAGTATTAACGGCTTTTTGACCATTGTCAACACAGTCAATTGAAATTTTCATACTTTCCAATAATGCAATTACAATTTCTTGATTAATATAATTATCCTCAACAAGAAGTAAATTACATTTACTGTATGTAGAAATATGTCTTTTAGGTTCCTCTTTATTGCTCTTTACTATATTGTTGTCGTTAGCAAGCTTTACAGTGAAATAAAAACGGCTGCCTTTTCCTAGTTCACTGTCAACTCCTATTTCACCACCCATGAGGTTTACAATCCTTTTTGAAATTGCAAGTCCGAGACCGGTTCCACCAAAATTTTTGCTGATACTGTCATCAGCCTGCTCAAATGAAGTGAATATTCTTGAAATCTGATTAGTAGCTATACCAATGCCGGTATCAATAACTTCAAAATAGAAAATGTGCTCATTTTCTGAAGATTCTTGAAGTTTAACATTAAGTTGGATACAACCAGACTCTGGTGTAAATTTTATCGCATTTGACAAAAGATTAGTAATAACTTGTGAAAGTCGAAGTTTATCTCCTAATGTATTATAAGGGATGTTTGTATCTTTATTTAAAGTTAGTGTTTGATTCTTTTCTTCAACTTTTACATTTATAACATTAATAATGTTTTCTAGCATATCATCAATGTTAAAAGGTTCAACATGCAGTTCTAATTTATTGGCATCTATTTTTGACATATCTAGTATGTCGTTAATTAAGGCTAACAAATGTTTTGATGCATCATTTACTTTATCAAAGCAGTACTTCATTCTTTCAACACTGTCAGATGTTAGACCAATGTTTGACATACCGATTATGGCATTCATAGGAGTTCTGATTTCATGACTCATATTTGCAAGAAATTCGCTCTTTGCTTTGGCGCTATTCTCAGCGATTCGTTTCGCTTCTTTAAGTTCATTTTCGTTTTGCTTTATAACAGCTAACATTGCCTTGTATTCACGTAAGTCACGTGCAAAGCCAGCAATATGATAAGTACTCATATAATTTACGCGTACTAAAGTAATTTCTGCCGGAATTTCTGTTCCTTTTAAAGTCTGATGTATCCATTCACATGTGCATCGTCCAGTTTCTATAGCTGTATGCATAATGGTTTTAAACATTTCCTTGGAAGATTTGCCGTTATTTTGGTATTCAGGAGAAAATGCAAAAAAGTTTTGAATTAAAATGCTCTTATCATATACTTCGAAAGTATTCAGTACAGTGTCATTGCAGTCAATGAGATTAAGATTTTCATCCCAGAAAGTAAACCACATAGGTGTTGCATCAATCATGATTTTATTACGTTCATTCGCCGCTAAAGCCTCGGCTTTAGCTTGATGCTCTGCACGCAAATCACGTACATACCCCATTATTCTGTATGTGTTCTTATAAGTCACTTTTCTCAATGTAATATCTGTCGGAATAAGTTCACCATTGTCTATTTGATAAATCCATTGAAAAGACATGTCGTCTTTAGTTAATGCCATTTTTAGATACTCAAAAATCATTTCGTTTGATGGTCTTCCATTTGGCTGTATAGGAGCATTCATTTGTAGAAAACGTTCACAAAACTCTTTTTTGGAATTTAGTTGAAGCAATTTTATCATTGATTCATTACAGTCTACTAGATTTCCGCTATCATCCCAAATATGTATTGCAAATGGGTTTGTATCCATAATTAGTCGATTATATTCCTCTGTTTCTTTGAGCTCCTGTTTGGTGTTGCTTAAGGCTTGGCTTAGGAGGTCAGTGTGTTCGTTTGATGGCTCCCATTTATAGCTTTCATCATATATACTCATATTCTCAAGTGTAATCCAAAGTCTTAAAGCGATGATGTTTAGAATTTCAGTTCTGAGCTGATTAAAAACACCTTCAATAGCATTGTTTTCTAAATAGAGTATACCTTTTAAGGTGTTTTTGCTGATAACAGGCATACACATAATTGATTTACATAGCCTTGTGCTGAAATAATCATCAGAAGCGAACTTATTAAAGCTTTCAGGTGAATCTAAAATTACAGATTCCATTGTATGCTCTACATAATTTAATATTTTTAGTGGAATATACTCAGGGTTAGCATCTTTTGGAGAATGCGATACGCAAACTCCATCTTCGGTCACATGACCTTCAGCCCTTACTTCATAAAGTTCACCTAGTTTAGCTAAAAAATAAATATTTTGAGCACCAGATGCTTCAATTAAGGCAGTTACTATCTTATTAACAGACGCATTATCTATATCTAATGCACTTTGAGAATCCAATACAGTATTATAGTTTAAACTTTCAGTGCTTATTGTGTTAATAGAGTTCGAACTCATTGTAGAACGTAATTTGTTATCAATTTTAGATAGAGAAAATAAGTCACTATATAATAAACTTATTTGCTGCCTTTTTTTATCAGCACCCCAATAAATAAATTGGTTATAAGCATTTTTTAGGTGGCTAACGGCAGTATTGTATGCTTTAATCTTTATAAAATGTGGAATGGCAAGCTCAGATAATAGAGCAAAATATAAAGGTCTGTCGCTTTGTTTTGCCATTTTTATTGCTTTGTTATATAAGACAATAGTATCAGAAGTGTTACCTTCAAGTGCCCTTTTTTCAGCTTCAATGGCAGTATGTAAATGCAAAAAGTTTATAGGTGCATCTTTTGCACGCTCACCAAGCCATTGTTGATTTCTGTCTAGCACTTCCATTAAATGTGTTTTTTCATCATTCTCAATATTTGAATTAGATATTTTTTTGCAAATAGATAGGGAATGGAAGAAATTGTGCTGTGCTTCAATATATAAACAGATGACATATGGAATATATGGTGTTATATAATCTGTAAGTTCAAATGCTGTGTCAAAATCTCCATAAATGGTTGCAGCCATTGCTCTTAATGTATAGTGATAACAACGTGCCATCATATTGTTGCTATTGTTATTTTGATCAACAAAGGATTCAACACTAAAAAGTTCATCATTAAAATCACCGGCTTTAAATGTTTCACCTTTTAAAGCTTTACAAAACTGCATAAAATTAATAAATACCTCTTGAGAATGATTATTACCCACTTTATTTGTAAAAGCAATGGCGGCTTCACTCTCAATCTTTAGGTCTTCAAGATTACTTGAGGTTTCTAAAGTTGCTTCAAGGGTTGTGTAAAAGGTAAGACTTGCATACTCAAAATCACCTGCATCAAGATTTCCTTTAAAAGATTCGCGAGCATATGATATGCTGTTTTTATAATCATCAACCCAATGCTTATATAAGGCAGTAAACTGGTGGTATATTCTACAAATCTCATGATGGTTTTTTGATTGCTCAGCTTTTGCCATGCATTCTTTTACAGCTTTATATGCAGCAAGGTAATCTTTTCTATATGAAATCAAGGTCATACCAATAAAACAATATAATTGCAATCCATCTGCAGTGTAACCATATTTTAAAACACGTCTTGCCCCATAAATACCTAGCCAATGTCCTATCAATGGTGTTTTGTTATAGCTTGAAGCATAAATTCTATTTAAAATTTTATATATAGCTGCATGGACAGGGTCATTAGTTTCTTTAAGTGAATCCATCCCAACAAAACTTGAACTACTAATATACTTATAATATTCGTCTATTTCATAATTTATTGCTTCCATAAGGTTATCTTTAGGGAAGATAACACCATAATTAGCAAGCATATCAAATGCAAGTGTTATAACTTCATCGTACATGCTACGATTTGAATAACTTACAGCCTGTTCACAGCAATTATCTGTAAGTAAAAGTGAGTCATCAGTCAGAGTTGTCAAAGTGTTATAAATACTATCTGCTTCTGAATATCTGGCAAGACTACATAATGTTAAATGGTAATGATTATATACATTAAATTTTAAATTTGAATTATCATTAAGTAAATCAGATAATTCATTAATGATTTTTTCAAGTAAGCGTGCGGCTGTATCAAACGCAGATATACGTCCAGACATTAAAGCAGCATCAAGGAGAATCAAAGCAATTTTCATTTTCTTTTCAGGTGTGCTTATAAGCGAGATAGCTTTTGAATAATGTTCTGCGATTGACAAAGTTTTTTCTATTGAAAGCTCGTTATCAGTTTTATATTGTTCATAATATTCAGCAATTTCTAAATGTACGAGATTTCTTTTATCTTCGGAAAGCATTGTGTAGCAAGCTTGTTGAAAACGATCATGGCAAAAGTCAAAGCTGATAATATTTTTATTAGATGTAGAAGGGCGTATGACTTCTGCGTTTACGACATCCTTTAAAATGTCGATTATTAAGGTTTCATCTTTTTTGGATAGATATGTAAGTACATTCATGCTAAAGCTTTGTCCTATACATGCACCAAAAGATAATAACTCAGTTGTTTCAGGAGGTAATATTTTAAAATTGTTTATCAAAAAGTCAACTACATTTTCGTTATATGGAAGCTTTGGAATATCTTCGGTATTCCAAATAAAACAATGTTGCTCATAGGAAAAATTAATAAGATTATTCGTATAGCAATGCCTTAAAAACTGAGTTAGGTAAAAAGGATTACCTAGTGTTTTTTCGTATGCAATAGCGGCGAGTTCTTTGCTGTTTGAGATATTATTAAATGTTGAGTCTGAAATAAGTAAAGAAACATCATCAATATTTAGTCCCTTGAGTTCGATTTGTTGTAAGTTACCACCACGTTGTTTGATTTTTTTAAAAGAACGAATAAGCTGATGTGAGTCATCAACTTCATTATCTCTATAACAAGCAATTATAAATAAACCATTTATATGGTCATTAATCATTATTTCTTCCAATATTTCAAGAGAACCCATATCTGCAATATGAATATCATCTATAAATATAACTAGTGGATTTTCTGGTGAAGCTATTACCCTCAAAAATCGCTGTAATACATTTTTAAATCTATTTTGTTCCTCAAAAATGGTTAGATTTGGAGCAGGTAAAACGCTAATAAGCTTTTCTAATTTTGGAATTTTATTAGTAAGAAGATTACCATCTTCTAATAACTCAGAAGTAAGCTTTATTTTCCATTGTTCAAGTACATTTTCTGGCTCAGACAAAATAATATCACAAAATTGCTCAATTGCCCTAAAAAAGGCATGGTAGGGTACATTTCTTTGATATTGATCAAATTTGCCGCTTATGAAATAACCATTTACATATGCAATATTCTTTTGAAGTTGATTAACAAGTGAAGTTTTACCCGTACCGGAATATCCACCAATAGTAGTAAAGCATTTTCCATTCACTAAAAAATCGTCAAATAGATCAAGAAGTTGTTTGATTTCAGAATCTCTGCCATATATTTTTTTTGAAATTTCAAATCTATCAGCATAATCCATTTCACCGATTTTGAAGTCTTTTATTGTATCGGATTCTTTTAGTAAGGATAAACACTTTTCTAAATCATATTTAATACCCAATGCACTGGAATATCTATCCTCGGGCATTTTTGACATCAATTTTTCTATAATTTTAGAAATCATAGAAGGAACTATAGGATTTATCTCTGAAATCTTTGGTGGTGTTTTTGCTAAATGTGAATAAATTAACTCTGTCGGACTTTCAGAAACAAAAGGTAATCTACCACAAAGTATTTGGTAAAGAGTAACACCAAGTGAATAAAAGTCAGAACGAAAATCTATGGCTCGGTTCATTCTTTGTGTCTGCTCGGGTGAAATGTATTTTATTGTACCCGCGCTTAATGAAAGTTCATGCGGTTTTTCGTATGCAAATTCAGAAGCAAGCCCTAAATCAATGATTTTTATGGATTGAATAGCAGGATTATATATAATATTAGAAGGATTAATATCTTTGTGAATAATACCTTGGTTATGTATATCATTTAATCCCATTACAATTTGTATAGCAATATTTAAAAACTGTTCTATTGAAAATTCATTGTTGCTTATATGTTTTAATAAAGTTACACCATCACAATGTTTCATAATATAGAAAAAACTATCTTCATATTCTATAAAATCTATTCCACTTACAACAAAATCACTTTCTATTTTAAGGGATAATTTATACTCATTTCTTAAACGCTTCAATTTTTGATCATCATTTATTAAGCTTGAATTTATAGTTTTTAATACTACAATCTCGTTTTGTTCAACATCTTTTGCAGTATATAGAAGACTGTTTGTAGAATTATATATTTGTTCTATTAACTCATATCTACCAATTCGTTGATTCATCTGTTTATCCTCCTGTTTTTGTGGATTCAAAGCTTTTAATTTTTGAAATAAGTATAACATAAATACATACTTTTATCCACGTTTTGTTTAAGAATGCTAATTATTAGAAATGCACAAAATACATTGAAAAATAAACGATTATATGGTAAAATATACAATAATAAATGCAAACTTTAAGGAATGGGTGAATCAGTTGGGACAGTTTAATAAAGAGCTAGGAACAGGGACAGACAGTGAAGAATTAAAACTTAAAGTGGCTAGCTTGACATCAGAGCTAGACGAGATGAAGAGATACAAGGAAAGAGATCAGCTAACTGGCTTATATAAATATGACGAATTTATAAATAAGCTTTATAAAATTATGGGTAATATAAATGAGGAAGAGAATGTCGTTTACATATATGCAGATATTAGTAACTTTAAATTTTTTAATGAATCATTAGGCTATGAAATAGGTGATAAGATATTAAAAACATTCGCAGAGCTTCTTATAAATGATAAAGATGCTTTGTGTTATTGTCGTGTCCATAGTGATAACTTTATTATTGTACTAAATTACAAAAAAAGTATTCCGGAGGAATTGATTCTTACAGATGTTATAAGAAAGAAACAAAAGGCGACAGAGATTTTTAGAGAAAAGTGTGATATAAACTATCTTAGACTAAATTTAGGTGTAAATGTAGTAGATTCAAAAAATTGTAATATAATATTTGATATAGAAAATGCAAATTATGCCAGAAAGCTTTCAAAGTCGATGGGGGTAGAAGTAGTGCTCTTTAAACCAGAGATGTATGAAAAGCAAAATAAAAATGCGACTATGATTTCGGAATTTGAGTATGCACTTTTGAACAATGAATTTGAAGTTTACTATCAGCCTAAAGTTGATGCTGTAACTCATGTGATTGTTGGTGGAGAAGCTCTTATAAGATGGGTGAAAAAAGAAGGATTAGTGATTTATCCAGATGATTTTATTGATTTATTCGAGAAAAATGGCTATGTTGTAAAGTTGGATTATTATGTATATGATAAAGTATTTAGTTATATAAGACAACGATTAGATGAAGGCAAGCATATAGTTCCTATATCTATGAATCTATCAAGAGTGCATATGAATAGTGATGAAATTATCTATTACATTAGAAGCTTGTTGGATAAGTATAATATAGATGTTAAGTATATTGAATTTGAGTTGACTGAGAATATCTATATTTCAGAGATGGAAAATACGATGTTTTTTATTGGTGAGCTTAAAAAACTTGGGATAAAAGTATCTATGGATGATTTTGGTTCGGGATATTCATCTTTAAATGTACTTAGTAAGCTGGCAATTGATGTTGTTAAAATCGACAAGGTATTTATGAAAAAGGGATTGCTTGAAGAAAATGACAAGATAATAGTAGAGTGTATTGTTGCGATGGCAAAGAGACTTCACATGACTGTAGTATGTGAAGGTGTAGAAACAAAGGAGCAATCGGATTATCTTGCAAATATAGGCTGTGAAATATTACAGGGATATTATTTTAGCAGACCTATAAAGGAAGATAGTTTTAGCAGCTATATTGATAGAAATTGTAGAAATAAATCAGAAATTATACATTTTAGTTTTGATGGGTCTTTATCAGATGATACAGGAAAATACATAGGAAATATTGTTGGTTCAAAGGTTAGGTTTATAAGTGGAGTATTGGAAAATAGAAAAGTACTTTATTTTCCAGGTGGTGAAACAAATTCAGAAGTAATAGAAATGCCACAAATTCCATATTTTTATAGAAGTTTTACAATTGCATTTTGGATGAAGAGTGAAAAGGTAAATATTTGGACAAGCATATTATATGCAGATTTTGAAAATGTATTTTTTTCAATGATGCCAATGGGATGGAATAGTAAGGCATTGTTTAGAATGCGAGATAAGGAAATAGTAGGATTAGATGCATTTGTTGATGTTCTTAGTATAGAGGAAATAGGAAAAGAATGGACTCATGTATCTATAGTTTTTAATGCTGAAAATAAATTATGTGTTATATATATTGATGGAAAGCAAGGAGAAAAGAAACATACATCAAAGACTCCATTGATAATGCAAAAATTTATATTAGGTGGAGATATTTATCAAAAGAGTTATGTAGGGTATTTGGGTGCTTTTGAAGTTTATAATCAGGCATTAACCATAGATGATATAGAAAATATTTATAATATGCAAAAGCGAGAATATGGTACTTATACAAGTGAATATGAAGTACAAGAAACTATGATTATCGAAGATATTATAGAGCAAGTTAAATCTATGGGACAGGCAAATCCAGAGTATGCTAAGAACCTTATGAAAGACAATATGAAATACGTAAATAAATGTAAAATGCCTGAGTTAAAAGCAGAGTATTATTTAGTGTATGCAAAGCTAATTATCATGTTTAATGAGCTTGACGATGTAGTTGGAATATTGGACAAGGTAGTAGTATGGTTAGGAAAAGACTATCAAAATGAAAATGTAAGAGATGGTTTATTGGCTGAAACTTACAACTTATATGGAGTTTACTATACATATACAAACAACTATATTAAGGCACTTGATAACTATTTAGTGGCAAGTAAATATGCAGAGAGATTAAATGACGAGAGAAAAATCGCTTCATACAGAAATAATATGGGAAATTTATATAGTCTTGTTGGAGATAGGAAGACAGCGTATGAAGAGTATCATGCAGTTGTGCAGATAGAAGAGAGAAGTAATCATGAATATGTGCAAGGTGTAGAATTAGTTAATCTTGCAGAAATGTATATTACAGATGGTGATTATGAAGAAGGAAAAGCATATTTGGCTATGGCATTTAAGGTGCTTAGAGAAAAAGAAAATTATGATGATATAGCTTCATGTTATAGTGTAGAAGCATTGATGTATGAGAAGACAGGTGAGATTGAAAAAGCTTATGAAAGTTATAATAAGGCATATACGATGGACGAAGAATATCTGAGTGGGGCAGATTTTGAAGAAACAAGAAATCGTATGCTTATGTTTCTCATTAAAAATGGCTATATAGATAGAGCAATGGAGCTTATCGAAGAAGTAAGAAGTGGAAAGAAAATATTTGTGTCACTAAAGAAATTGGTGAGTATGTATGATATGGCTATTGATGTCGCTATAAGTAGAGGAGAGATAGAATTAGCTAATGTATATCTTGAAATGCATTACGAAACGATGGAGAAGTACTGGAAAGAAGTCAATGAAGAAAATGCACAATGTATCGCACAAGTGCTATCAGTAGAGTCATTAAAGAAAGATAACAGAGAACTGAAAATGAAATCACAAAATGATACATTAACAGGACTTGGAAACAGATATAGGTTAGAAGACAGGGGTGAAAGAATAATAAGAGAAGCTTCTTCTATAAATAAGCCTATATGTGTCATGATTCTTGATATTGATAATTTTAAGATAATAAATGATAAGCAGGGACATTTGTTTGGTGATGTTTGTATTAAACAGGTGGGTGATATATTGCAGGAAATAGTTGGAGATAGTTGTGTATATCGTTTTGGTGGAGATGAGTTTGTTGTTATATTAGATGATGTAGACGAGATTCAAATGATAGCTGTTCTTAAAGAAATTAGAGAGCAAATATCAAGCACAGGTGTATTTACAGTTTCAATAGGTTCAGTGCTCACAATTCCAAACGATTCAATGGGAGTATATGATTACATAAGAAGAGCAGATATAGAACTATATAAGGCTAAACAAAAAAAGAATGACTATTCATTTAAGGTTATCTAGAGAGGTTAGAGCATGAATAATAAATATGAAATGATTTCAAGTGAAGAATTACGTTTGCTTTATGAAGAAGGAAAAGCATATGTTATTTCTGGAAATTTACAAGAAGCATTGGAAAAATTAAAAAAATGCATAGAAATCTGTGATGACCAAATGAGTAAGGTTTTTTATGGAGATTCTTCTAATGGTCAAATTGATTATGTATATTATGAAATTTTGGCTAAGACTTATAATGCAATCGGAGTTGTGTATAAGAAAAAAGAAATGGTAGTCACAGCTATGACAAATTTTGCTAACTGTATTATGGCATTAGATTCATATGAAAACCTTTCATTAAGAACTAAAGTGTACAATAATATGGGTTGTATTTATATGGAAATAGCAGATTATGAAAATGCGTATAAAAGTTTTAAGAAAGCACAGACATTAGATGAAGGTTCAGGATATGACTATATGGACGGTATAGTACTTGTAAATATTGTTATGGCTTTATATGGTATGGAGAAGTATGAAAAAGCATTTGAATACTGTAGAAAGATGTTTGAAGTATGCAAGGAAGAGGTGTTATTTAGAAGTCATTCAAGTGCTTATGCGGTAGCAGCATTAACATTTCAAAAGCAAGGATATACTAAAGAAGCTGAAAAGCATTTAAAAAAAGCAAAGAATCAGCTTCAAGTAGTAAAGGACAAATGGCAAAAAGAAATGTCAATACTATTTATTTTAGAATATCTTAAGATTACTGAAAAAAATGAAGAAGCAGTGAATTTTTTTGAAAGCCAGTTAGTACAAGATATGCTTAAGGACGAGTTTTTTTACAATAAAAAGTATATATTTGATGCAGCTATAAAAACATATACTAAAAATGGAAACATTCAAAAACGAATAGAGTATTTAAATAGATATAGAGAAAACTCAAAAATGGCATTAATTAATTTTAAAGAGAATGAACTTTCTGGTATAAAGGCAAAAACAGTAATAAGCAAGCTAAGACATAAT
>JAVBUL010000059.1:0-17007 GCA_031555415.1 Lachnospiraceae bacterium
TGATAATTATGAAACCAGCTATGATAAGAATGACTTTGATGAAGCCGAGAAAATTCTCAATGTGTGGTATGGACTTGATTGGTTGACATTCTTTGCGGGTACACCAATTGAAGAAAAAGCAATAGCTTTACTACAGGATGCTCGTAGTAAAAGTGGAATATAGGAGGTGGTGAAATGTATATTGAGACCACCCGCCTAATACTCCGTGATTTTACTATGTCCGATGCAACAGAATTTCTTGCTCTTAAATATGATGAACAAGTTCTAAAATACAATCCGACATTTATTAAACAAGATGCGACGATTGATGACACAAAAAACTTGATTGAGCATTTAAAACAGTTTAATGAAAAAAATAAATTTGACCATGGAATATATTATTATGCTATTTGTCTTAAAGAGCAGAATATTGTTATTGGTGCTATTACTGTTAGTTACTTAGAGTACCTATACGAGCTTCAAATGGGTTGGGTAATTAATTCCTTATATGCAGGTAATGGATACGCCTGCGAGGCTGGGATGACAGTATCTGATTATTTATTAAAAACATTATCGCTTGATTATATAAGCGTTGTGATGGATGTAGATAATCCTGCTTCATTCAGAACTGCACAAAAATGTGGATTTCAACTTTTTGAAAAGCGAGTGCCGTATGATTATCATTACAGCAAATGTAATGTTGAGGATTTTTATGAAGTTAAGGATTATTTTACTCAAAAGCAAAATGAGCCTGGCTCGTGTTATTACTATTTTCGAAAGTTTAGTAAAGAGAGTAAAATTTCAAGTAGGTTTTATGGTGATACAAAATATGATGGGAGATTTTCCTAATAAATCTTAGGTCTTACTATAAATTCAAGCCAGCCGCCCGATTCCTTGGGCGGTATTTTAGTAATCAGGCTTGTGCCATTAACATATACAGAGTTATCCATTTATTTTCTTTACCTTTCGCACCTATACTAAAATAAGGTTTTGCTGGGCTAGATGTAAGAATGTATTTTCCTTCCTCTGTCTTATGTGTATCAGCAAGTTCCCATATTCGTTCACAAGCAGGGTGGTTCCCATATCCCAATATGGATAATGCATACAATATTTCCTGAACTCCGTGCTTAATGCAATCTGTCGGAAAATGTGTGTCATTATATCCATCAACAACGATTCTTTGCATATCATCGGTTCTAAATAATATATCACGTTTTAAAAAGTACTCCATAAAGGTTTCTTCGCAATCAAGACTTACCCCCACTCGTTTTAACTCAGCGAGCAAAAGCAGATAGGTAGCTGTAAGTCGATAGCAACTTTTATGAGACAGTTTGGAGTCGTTAATCTTTTTGTTTTTACTTATACATTGGAATCCACCATCTGAATTAAGCTGATAAATGGAATTTATTTCATCCTTCACCCTTTCGTAATTATGATATCCCAGCTTTATCAATGTACGTAAAAGCATTCCTTCTCCACATTGAAGTTTAAATTCTGTTCTATTTATAATCCAATCAACATATTTATCAAGATCAATGTCATAACGTGTAAATCCCCATTCTGCAAGTGTTGTAAGTCCATAACAAACAGACCAGGGCTTTTCTGATTCTAAAAGCTGCCAGTTTTTCTCAAAAGGCTTTGAACTTTTTAATAACTCTTTCGTTATATTAATCTCAGCCTCATTTTCGTTTAAAAGCTCTATTTGTGTACGAAGTTTTACTTCTGGGTTCTTGTCTTCAAGTAACCAATCAATAATTTTATTATTCATATTTACCTCAATGCAATATAAATATTTATCTCTGCATTTTCTACATCAGCATTTAAATACTCTTCAAAATCTCCGGTATAGCTACGGTCTAAATCCATTTTCCAGATTTCTCCCCAAGCTTCTTGAACTGCAGTAACCATATTTCCTTTGATAAAAAACTTAGCATATTTTCCCGCAGGAATAATCTTTGTACTAAATTCATTATTCTCATTTTCTGAAACCTCTGCACCAACTGTTACAGTATATCCATTTTCAGTATAATCAGAATATAAACCTATTGAATAAGCATTTACTTTGTTCTTGATTTCGGAATATATTCCTTTTCCGTAAAAATCCTGCCATAATCCTCCGATTTTAGCTCCCATTTCAGGATCTGCATTTCCTGTTTCACAGCCTAAACCAACAACAATCTTTTCCTTTAAATCAATAATTTCGTAATTCATATGAATACCTCTTTTCTATTTTATTTGTATTCACATTGTATTACACTTAATAGGACAACGGTATGTCATATTAAGAATAAACCTTTAGATTTTCTTGCAAAAAGTTTATATATTTATTCCGTATAGCTAAAGGCTCTATAATTTCCGCCATTTTTCCAAAGGTACTTATATAGTTATAAATCCAATCTTTATCCCATATAACAGCATTAACAATAAAGTCCTCATTATCATCAAGTTCATATTGAGGGAATTCATCATAAACACGATATGCAAGCTGTTTAGAAATTCTAAGCTTAACAGTTTCAGGATGTTTAACATGATAATCCTCGGGATTAAAAATTTGTTTTGGTGTTTCACGTAAAAATTGATTGTTGGTGACAGTTAATTGGGAAATTCTTTTTAATTTAAAAAACCTATAGTCATTTTTTTGTCTGCAATAGCCGTAGAAGTACCAATCCTGTCCCCTAAAGCAAAGCTTTAAAGGCTCAACTTCACGCTTTGTGGTTTCACCTTTTCCATTTGAGTAAGAAAAAACAACAGTACTACGATTGATAATCGAGGTTTTTAAATTATTAAAAAGTTCACGTTCTTTATCACTGTCTGACCAATGTGAAAAATCGACCTCAATCCAGTCAGTATTTTTATCTCCAAACATAGCGGAAAGCTTGTCTATAGCAGAATCTGGTCTGCTTGAATTTACTGTGGAAACTGCTTTTAGTGAAGCTAAAATATCTACCTTTTCTTCATCTGTTAGAACTGCCTTATTGAGGATGTAGCCTGATAGAAGTGATATTCCGCCATTTTTTCCTTTAGACATATATACAGGTATTCCTGCTGACGAAAGAGTTTCAATATCCCTGTAAATTGTTCTGGTGGAAACTTCAAAATGTTCTGCAAATTCTTTTGCGGTTACATTTTTCTTTTCAAGTAGAATATATATTATTTCAAATAGCCTGTTTATTTGCATATATAACCTCCATAATTATTCAGTAGCGTTAAAAAACTCTACTATACTATTAATTCCACTAATTACATTTTCATCTTCTATAGCAGGCCTGTCATTCGTATTATTAGTATACACTAAAGATAGAATGTCTCTTGAATTCATATGATGTAGTAGTGTAGAGGCTTGTATCATATGGTTTTTTCATATTACCATCTCCACCACCAACTAAAATAACAGCACCTTTCTTTTTCTTCATTATTGGCTCTTCTTCTCTAAAAAATCGTGCACAATAATATGTTTGAAATCGACTTCCTACATCAAGGAGTTTACCTGTTAATTCTGAAAAATATATTGGAGATGCAATCAGATTATTATCACAAGCTTGAATATACTCATATATTTCTTGCATTTCATCATTTATACAACAGCCTGTGTTTTTCCAACAATATCTACAATCAAGGCAAGGACTTGCATCAAAATAGTAGGCACTAACAACTTTAATCTCACTTGTTAATTGAGGTATAAGGCTATTTAAAAGGCTTACCGTATCTCCTTCTTTTCTTGGAGAACCATTAAATATTAGTGTTTTCATTTTTAAGCCTCCTATGAATATAATCTATAGCATCTTTATTACTCTTTGCAAGTATAATTTTTTTACTACATTGCGTTAGTCCATTAAGTATATATTTTTTGTTAAACTCAATTACCCATTTGATATTATAAAATAAAAACTTTAATGTTGGTTTTGAGTTATATTTTTCTATGCCCCTACGTTGCCTTAACCACCTAGAAAAGACTCTTTTTAATCTTGTATGTAATGGTATATTTAAAACAATTATAATGTCACAAACAGAAAAGCTTTCATTTAGGCAATCTCGTGGTGAACCTTCAACAATCCAATTATCTGTATTAATTATAGATTGGAATAAGGTATCTCTTTCTTCTGTGGTTCTTCTTACATCTCCGTTTTCTGTTCTTAACCATACAATATTGTCCTTTTCGTAAAAAGGTATATCATATTCTAGTGATATTCTTTTTGCTAAGGTGGTTTTTCCACTTGCAACAGAGCCGATAATATCTATCTTCATGATTCCTCCATCTGCACAACAATATCTTCAAATGTGAATCTAATAGCTTTGCTTAAGTCGACTAATTTAACATCAACTTGATATCCTATTTTGCCGGCACTAAATATTATATTATCAAAATTTTCAGCACTCTTATCTATTACTGTGCGAAATGTCTTCTTCATACCGATAGGTGAACAACCGCCGTGAACATATCCCGTCAGTCCGAGTAAGTCTTTAGATTTTATCATATCAATTTTTTTCTCGCCAACACATTTAGCAGCCTTCTTTAAATCTAATTCTTTATTTACAGGAACTAAAAACACATAATTTGTATTTGAACCACTTATGGTAACTAATGTCTTAAAAACTTGATTAGGATCTTGATTTAAGACGTTGGCAACATCTATTCCGCTTATAACACCAGAATCAACATAATCATAAGTATTATAAACTATTTTTTCTTTCTCAAGTACTCTCATTACATTTGTCTTATCTTTTGCTTTACCCATATTTAAACCTTTCTTCCGATATATCTACAAACCTTATTTTTATATTTCAAATATTCTTCACCGAATACGCTAGGCAAATATTTTTCTTCCTGTAAAATCTGTAAATGTAACATAATAATAGCAAAAAGCGAAAATATAAGTAAAACCCAATTAAAGAACATAAGCAGTAGTGATAAATAAACAAAATCAAATCCTAAAAAAGCAGGGTTTCGACTGATTTTATAAATACCATTGGTAATCATGTCTGTTTTATCATCTTCAGCAATACCAGCTCGCCAACTATCTTTCATAGTGATTACAGCCATTCCAAAAATGATATCACCAATAAACCCGAGTACAATTCCAGTGATTATCATACCTTTTGGTAGTTTAGAATCTACTAAAAAAATACTTAATACCTCAATAATTACAACGGAATATGTTGCTATTTTCATAATTAACTCAGTATAAAATACTTTATCTTTTTGTTTTCCTTTAGCAATTTGGTCCGTTTGAATTCCTTTTTGCTTTTGTAAAATCATCTTACCGATATAAATGAAATAGAATATTAGTAAGATAGTTATTCCTAGAATCTTCATATGCTACCTCCATAAATTCTGATTAAAAAACTATAAATTTGAATTGTTAATGACTATACACTATCCAGAAATCAGCTATTTAAAAGTATCTCTAGATCCACTAAAGAAACTTCCATACGTTTAGATGTTTGCTCCATTGACATTCCGGAATCTAGAAATCGCTTTACAACCATTTTCATATTCTCGCCAACCTCGATAATATGTCCATCTAAATCGTAAAATCTGACGGAACGTTGTCCCCATCGTGCTTCTTTAACGCCATCTCCCATAAATCTAATATCGTTGTGCTGTTCTAATTTTTGAATAAAGTCATCAAATTTATCTTCTTCAAAATACAGCTCCATATTATGGGACTGTACGATAATACTGTCTTTTGTAACGCCTATAATTTGGTCGAAATCCTGTTGCAAAGACAAGCCGCATGTAAAACCAATACAAATACCATAATCTTGAAACACTTCAAGACCGAATAAATCTTGATAAAACGCTTTTGAAAGCTTTATATCTTTAACAGCTATACACACGCCCTGATATTTCATTCTAATTACCTCCTCAAAATACAAATGATTTTCAATTGCAATTATAAGTCATATTTAATATTATAATATTTATGAAGTTTTATTTCTTCTCTATCTTATAAAATGTATGAGTATATAATGGCATCTTAAGCATTGACGTGTTCCATAATGCTTTAAAATCCTTATTGCTGATTTTTCTATTATATGTTTTTTCGTTGGAATTAACTAACTCTTCTAATGATTCCGCAATAAAGAGGTTATCTTCATCATATCCTACGACAGGAACAAAATGTAACCACTTTTTATCCCTTCTGACTTTTATAAATACAATAACAGGATTCCCCTTACTCACTTCATTCTTTAAAGCATTTAGGTTTCCAATACAATATTTTACAGAAAATCCATATTTCTTGAGGATTTTTTTAATTTCTTTAGGATATACATATCCAGTGGTCAATTTATTAGTCATTTTCATATATATATCTTCTCCATACGCTGGTATATCATAGTGTCGTAAAATATATGCAGTTGAGTATCCGGAACAAGAATTTCCTTTTTGCATGTCAATTCTATTTTCTTTATGAACCATAAATTGAGAATTATTTCGTTTTCTCGAAAATTTAATTATAAAGAAACCCATTAAAACAATATCCACAATTGTTATAATTATAAGAGTATTTATAATGGAACCTATTAACCAAAAAATCCATCTCATTTAGCTGACCTCCTGCATTCATAATTGTTTAAATAGATTATATCATTATATTTCTGATAAAAGAAGTAAAACATGCTAAAACTATTTAGAATAATATCTAAATAGCATTGCTTTTTTTGTTCTCACATGATATAATCTATTTAGAAATATTTCTAAATACTTTTAGACATAGCATAAACAATATGAGTTCACACGCAGCGCGCAGGAGGGTATAAAAATGGGAATGTCGGAAACATTAAAGGCAATAGCAGATCCTGTCAGAAGGGACATTCTGGAAATGCTAAAAGAAGAAAGAAAATCAGCAGGTGAAATATCAGAAAAGTTTAGTTTAACAGGTGCTACAGTATCTTACCATTTGTCACAATTAAAAAAAGCTAATCTGATATCAGAAACAAAATATAAGAACTATATATACTACGAACTTAATATTTCTGTATTTGAAGAATTATTAGTTTGGATTTATGGATTCGGAGGTGAAGGAAATGAAAAAAAATAATTATGTTAGGATAGCTAGTATTATTATTTGTCTGTTACCAATACTTGCAGGAATAATACTATATAGCAAATTACCTAGTGAAATGCCAATTCATTTCAACGGAAGTGATATACCTGATAATTATGCGAATAAGAATATTGCCCTCTTTGTATTACCATTAGCAATGAGCTTGTTTCAACTATTTATTATTGTAATTACACATATTGCAAGTAAGAGAGTCGATAAAGTTCCCCGAATAGCAAATGTATTGATTTGGCTAATACCTATTATAACTGTTTTAGTATATACAATAATGCTTGTCTATTCTTTAGGATATGAAATTAGTGTTGGTAAATATGTGTGCATTGCGATTGGAATAATATTCTGCATTATAGGAAACTATATGCCAAAAATGAGCTATGAAAGTGCAAAAATCATGATGCACCCAACACCTAAAAGTGAGAAATCTTATAGAAGGATAGCTAAATGGTATGGTTATTCATTTGTTTTATTCGGAGTAATATTATTTATAGTAGGAATCTTTGCGTAATAAAACGAAGAAGTTTTGAAGGAATTATATTGAAAATACCTCCTTAGTAGATTTTGGTTATTTACCATGTCTACTTAGGAGGTATCATATCAATTTACATTTAGGGTGTTTATTACTTATAAAAAACTTTTCTCATTCCAGAGCCGCAACCTTCATGAGGAATTCTTTTAAATCCCATATTTTCATAAAAGTCTTCTTTTCCATTTTCGGAAATAAGCTGAATGCTCACACGAGAATCTTTTGGTGTATGGAGATCTATATACTCTAAAATCTTATTAATTATCTTAGTTCCAATACCTTTTCCCTGATATTTGGGATTAACTATAATATCAACAATGATATAATACATCCCATCTCCAATTAACCTCCCCATGGCAATTGCTTTATTATCTTCGTGCACAACAACATTGTATGTGTTGTTTTTCAAAGCCTCAACAGCCTGCTCTTTGCTAAAGTTATTCCAACCCACACTTTCGCGTAAATCAAAATATTCTTCATATGTTAAGCTATTATCTATCCATTCCATGTATTCACCTCTTTGAGACTATTCAATAGCAAAGTCTTCTGAACTAAAATTCGAGTAAAAGCGACCTGATTGTGCAGTGAATTTTAAAACACAATAATCAGGATCAGTCACCCCTTCCGGATAATACATTGTATCCCCATCTTGCCAAATCATTTCTTTGCTTGACTCATCTTCCAATACTTCGATAGAGCCCTTTAACATAACGCCTCGAAAAAATCTTTTATCACAAAAGTATATACAAGCCTTCGGGTTTTCGCGATATTGTGCAACACGCATAGAAGATGTATTTGTTGTAAAGAAAAAAGTCTTAATTCCTTCTCGTTTTCTTGGTGCCAGCATAGCTTTGGTATTTGGAAAACCATCACCATCCACAGAACTAATAAAAGAAGTACTCTGTTTATCAATTAAATTACCTATTGTTTTTTCTGCGTCTCTCATCATACATTTGCTCCTCTATATCCATTGAATAAATGCAGTTTTATCTTCGCTGTTATAACCTGCATCCCTATAAAAATTAAGTGTACTATCCTGCTTTGAACCTGTAAGCAACATTAATTTATAGCAATTTTCATTTAATGCTATTTGTTTTGCGTAATCTAAACACTTTGTTGCCAAGCCCCTTTTTCTATAGTTTTCGTCGGTAATTACATTTTCTACAAAAGCATATGGCTGTTGATTATGAGTTAAGTTTGGAATGATTACACATACACAAGATGAAACGATTTTGCCATCTTCCTCATACACAATGATATGGTGGTCTTTATCGTTTAATATTCTTTTCCATAATGCAGTTATTTCCTCGTCTTTTTCAGGCATTGAGTTGCCATGTAATTGCATATACAAAGACATAAGTCCTTCAAAGTCATTTTTAGTTATTTCTCTAATCATATACAATCCCTCTTTCAATTAATGATTAAGATAATCATAAGATGCTAAAACTAATATTTTTATTAATTATCATCAGCGGAATAGTCAAAAATGCAATTTTCCAAACATTTACCACATTCAAGGCATCCACTATCTACTACTGGTGAATAAAAACCTAAATTATTTTGTTTAAAGGAAATATGCTCACATACACTACAAGCATTACATCCTGTACATGTTCCACTATTTACGACACGGGTTACATTATTCATATGTACCTCCTATATTTACGGGTGTTCCAACCTCAATTAAGTTTCCATCAGGATCATAGAAACGAATAACCTGCTGTCCCCAGCTATGGGTCATCAATCGATTTACATACTCGATTGGCTCAGAGTAATCATTTAGCTTATTTACAAAGGCTTCAATATTCTTCTCTTCAAAATACAATTCACTCATATGATTTTTCGGAATACAATCCTTTTTCAAAAATGGCTCCCAATATTTTATGTCCTGAAGCACAAGACCCTCCGTCATTATTACATTTCCATCATTATCAAGAATAACTTCTAACCCAAATAGCTCCTTGTAAAAAGCGATGGACTTTTCTATATCCTTAACAACAATCAATACATTTTTTAATCGCATTATTTATCACCTTCTATACTATTATCAGGAACAACCGAAAACGAATTATATATTTCATACTTGTCAAATAAATTTATTGTAACACCTGTTGATCTGCCATCAATCATAATACCATTCCAAACAGTAACGCTATATAAGATGGATTCGTACATACAAGAGCCACCATCTTTAATATAATATTTCCTTGGAAAAAGAAGCAGTATAATTACTATTATTATAATTACTATATATCGTTTTTTCTTAAACATATATTACCCCCTTAAAAAACCTTTATTGAAAAGTCCTTTATCTATATTTTAGTATAGTATATTTACTTGATTAAGTAAAGAAAAGATAAGTTTCCAAATTAAATAAAAATCCGAGTGCAGTATTTTGCATTCAGATTTTTCTCATAGATAATTATAATGATAACACAAAATTAAATACAAGTCTATTAATTTTTTTATTTTTTGTTATAGTAAAGGTAATTAATTTATAGAGGAGAGAAAAGATGGAAAAGTATCTGGTTGAAGACAGCAAACAAGAAATTAAGATATATAACTTGATAGCAATCCCATTTAAAAAGTCATCCGTATTATCCGTTATTTTGATGGTATTAACGATAATTGATGGCTTGAGTGTGACTCTTCAAGTTATTATAACAACCGACTTAGTCAATCATGTGATTGAGGTGTTGGAAAGGGGAGAGCAATATAGGGATTGGAAGGAAGTTATTTTGTTCTGTCTTGTATTGGGATACCAGTGGTTATCGCAGGATATACAACAGTTTTTACGTGTCAAGCTTAATATTAAAGTTTCAGAATATCTTGATGTATTAATAATTCAAAAAATATCTAGATTGAAATATAACAATATTGAGAACGCAGACAGTTGGAACTTGATTAGCAGAGTAAAGCCTAAGTTAACTGGGAATGTAATCACCCTTTTTGGCGATGTGTTAGGTTTTATTTCTCTTATATTAAAGATTGTTGGTGTGATTGCATTAATTTTTACTCAGGTATGGTGGTCAGCCATTCTTATTATTTTGTTGCTTTTGCCATTGAGTATATTGATTAATCGTTCAGCATATGCTAATTATGAGGCGGAGAAGAAGATTTCTGATTCTACTAGACGCGCAGATTATTTTCGTAGTTTGATAGGTCTAAAAGAAGTAACTGATGAGAGGGAATTATTCGGATATGGTGCATTTATCAATAAAAAGTATAAAGACTATTATGATAATGCGCAAAAGGTTCGGTTTAAGGTAAAGAAAATTTGGTTTGTAAAAATGAAAGCAGGTAGTTTTGTATCATCCATTTTCTTGAGCGTAATTATCTTCACATTTTTAAATCCTGTAATCAATGGTGTAATCAGCATAGGATTTTTTATTTCTATTACCCAGGCAATATTTTCTATGATTCAAAGATTGTCTTGGGATTTGACAGGTTATGTAGATCGGTTCGCAACTATGAATCAATTTTGTAAGGATGTAAATAATTTTTTTGAATTAGAAGAAGAACAAGAGGGAAAAGGAAATTATAGTATTAAAATCAATCAGATTTCAAGCGTGGAATTTGATGATGTCTCATTCCAATATCCAGGGAATGAATATTATGCACTTAAAAATGTAAGCTTTGTAATGAATCAAAAAAGATGCTATGCATTTGTTGGAGCGAATGGATCGGGCAAGACTACAATCATTAAGCTGCTGGTAGGATTGTATGATAATTATACTGGATGTATTCGGATTAATGGTGTGGATATAAGGGAGATACCTCCAGAGAGATTACATCAGCTAGTATATCCATTATTTCAAGATTACGCGCAATATAAGATTTCGATAAAAGATAATATTTTGATTGGTAACGTATCATGTATGAATAATAATGAAACTGTTATGCACAAAGTAATCGATCAAGTTGGTATGCGTAAAGCTATAGAAGATTTGCCGGAAGGTATTGAGACTCAGTTAGGGAAAATTACAGATAAGAGTGTTGAGTTATCTGGTGGACAATGGCAGAAAGTTGCAATTATGAGAGCATTAGTAAGTACGGCAACTCTGAAAATATTGGACGAACCTACTGCAGCACTTGATCCAATCAGTGAGAGTAATTTATACAATGAATTCAATCATATGATGGAAAATAGTATGACAGTGCTGATCAGTCATCGATTAGGCGCAACTAAATTGGCAGATGTTATATTTGTAATTGATCATGGAACTATAATTGAAAAGGGTACCCATGATGAATTAATCAATATTGCAGGCACATATGCAGAAATGTATAAAGGCCAGAAAGAGTGGTATGCGGTATGAAAATGAGTATTAAAAATATATTTAAGATGTTTTTTAAGAGTGTTCCATATGTATATCATACAGCACCATTCGTCATGGGATTTTTATGTATAATAGCATTGATTTATTCATTCTTTTGGTTCTTAATTGTTCCGGCAAACAATTATATGTTTGATACCGTATTAGATGCAGTGAATGGAAAGGCAACTGTATTTGATGCTGTATTATCCATTCTTCTTGTATTGGCAGTGCTATTAATACAACATGTTTTAAATGGACTAAATGCTTACAATAACATGTATCAATATTATCTTGTTTCAGGAAGCTTACATAAGAAAGTAAATGAAAAAGTAGATGAGATGAATCCTATTGATTTTGAAGATGCACATAATTTTGAATCAATTGATAAAGCAAAACTAGGAATTGATAATGCAATGTGGTTGGTAAATATTTTCTCAGGCATGATGTTCTTTTACATTCCACAATTGGTGTTTTACTCGGTTTATTTCTACAAAATCAATAAAATATTAGTGATTATTGTATTTGTAATTTTTATACCTCAGATTATTGCTAGCTTTTTAAATTCTAAGTTTTACATTAACTTAGAAAATGAGATTTCTCCGTATCGTAGAAAGCTAGAGAATTATGATGACTGTATGACAAGCGTTAAGTTTTTCAAGGAAACAAAAATCTTGGGGGCTTATTCATATTTTAATAAGAACTACCAGAAAGTACAAAAGGAATTAAATCAAAAGAAATATGTAGTGGAAAAGAAAATCGGTATAAGACAGTTGGGTTTGAGACTTTTGACATTGACAGGATATGGAAGTGTAATATGGGTCTTAGTTAGAACCTTAATGTCTGGAAAATTAAGCATTGCTTCATTTTCAGCAATTTTTATTTCCTTAACTAGTTTGGTTAATATAATCAAGGAAATTACATTTGGTACGTTTAGTACCCTATCTTCAAATTTTGGAAGTATATATAACTTTATATCTTTTATGGAAAGAAAACCAGCTTGTAGAATGGAAAATAAAGATTTGGATTATAGCAAGGGTATAAAACTACAGAATGTATCTTTTAAATATCCTAATACTGAACGAAAAGCATTGGATGGTATTAATCTTGAACTTAAACCTGGTGAAACTATTGCTATCGTTGGTGAGAATGGAGCTGGAAAAACGACTTTAGCGAAACTGATTCTTGGAATTTTTCAACCACAGGAAGGAAAGATTGTGATTGGAAATGTGGAGAACAAACAAGGAAATCCTTTGATTTCACATAAGAATACATCAGTAATCTATCAAAACTTCCAAAAGTTCGCTATGACTTTAAAAGAGAACATACAAATAGGTGATGTAGAGAAGAAGGATGATATATTCAAATATACTGATGCGATTGGAATGAAGATTGATAAAGAATTGTTTGTGGATGGTGAAGATACAATCTTATCTCCGGAGTTCGGAGGAATAAATCTCTCCGGTGGACAATGGCAAAAAGTAGCGATGGCAAGAGGGCTCTATAGAAATCATGACTTTATTGTACTGGATGAACCAACATCGGCAATTGATCCAATTGAAGAATGTAGAGTATTTGAATTGTTTCATCAAATAACAAAAGAGAAGAGTGCTGTTATCATTACTCATAGACTTGGTTCCGTAAAAATGGCAGATCGCATTGTTGTTCTAGAAGATGGAAAGATTGTAGAGATTGGAACGCATGAGAATCTATTAAAACAAAATGGTAAATATGCTTTTATGTATCAGGAACAAGCTAAATGGTATGATAGGGGATAATATGATAGAGGGTAAAGACATCAACTTATATCAGGTTACGCAAATCTCGATTACTTAAGCATGTTTTCAAGCTCAAGAATATTTGCACCAGTATCACTTTGTTTATGGGAATTAGAAGCGGTTTCAATATGCACATTATTCATTTTAAAAGCAGACAATAAAGCTGCATTCAATCCCAGTTCTAAATCGGGACTATAATTTAAGCGCAGACCGCCACTATTTTCGGCATACATTCCATGCTTACACAAAAGAGTAGACAATTCATTGTATACGCCTGACAAATCAAAATCGGGCGTATAGCCAAAGCATTTTATCGAATCTGGATGTGCAAGACCAAATTTAACCCTTACAGGGTAGTGTGTACCTTTGACTTTTTCAATGAAATCTAAATACTCCTTAATTGAACCATTCATTCTTTTAAGAATCCAGTCTCTCTGATATTCGTTGTATGCTGTTATTGGTTCGTAAACTCGCTCAAATTCTGTAAACTGGTGAGTGTGTTCAAGTAAGTATATTTCGTCAAGCCCTGCATTTTGAGCAGATTTAATGAATCCCTCAAAAAATTCTACGGTATAGTTATAGTTACGATTTCTATTAACAGAACAACAAACAACAGCAAAAAACGGCGTAGCCTATGCTACACCGCTCTTTGCTGTTGTTTGTTAATGCCGGCGACCGGAATCGAACCGGTACGGGAGATTAGTCCCGCAGGATTTTAAGTCCTGTGCGTCTGCCAGTTCCGCCACGCCGGCATTGCAAATTGGGATATGCAATTATAGTACAAAATGTACTAAATGGGCAGAGGTGGATTCGAACCACCGAAGCAATTGCAGCAGATTTACAGTCTGTCCCCTTTGGCCACTCGGGAATCTGCCCATTTTTTGTTGGACAACGTCCAACAATGCTAAATTATAACATAGCAAAAACTACATTGCAAGCTTTTTTTAGTTAATAGGAAACTAGGTTAAATCCAAAGAGCTACAATAGATAATTTCATCATCATCAAGACCTCTAAATACCATTGCTGACTTTGGTGGCATTGTAATGTTTAATATTTCGTTTGAAACGGTATATTGCTCAACATAGGTACTGTATCCAACTTCACCGCTTTCAATTATTTTTTCTACGGTTGATTCTGTTGGAATACCGGCAGCAAATACATTTATCTTTAACTCTTTATTATAGACATTGTTATTTATCGCAACAATGATTCTGTTATGTCTGTCAAATCTTGCATAGACAATTACATTATAATCCTCTAAAAGTGGTTTATATGAACCAGTTCTTAAGGCAGAATTCTCTTTGTGTATACGGATCATTTCGCGGTGAAAATTAATTAAGTCTTTATCTTCATTACCCCATGGATAAGTACGTCTATTATCAGGATCAGTCCAACCACATAAACCGGCTTCATCACCATAGTAGATAGTAGGAGCACCCGGCCAAGTCATCTGTATAACAACAGCTTCCTTAAGAACAGCTTTATTTACAGACTTTTCAGCAACTTCAGGTCCGAGGTAGGCTGTTCTGCCTACATATCCGTTTGTTCTTGTCAAAAATCTGGAATGATCATGGTTAGATAACTCATTCATCGCAACCAATAAAGATTGTGTGTGAAATTTTGCCATATTATAATTCATAGTGTTGAAGAAATGTGAAGCATCACCTAAGAGACTTGGGTTTTTATCATCACTATGTTTTTCCATTCCTGTTAAAAACCATGAAATAGGTTCCATGAAAGCATCATAGTTCATTACGGTATCCCATTGGTCACCTCTTAACCATGAAGAAGGGTCACCATAATGCTCTGCAAGAATAATGGCATTTGGATTGGCTTCTTTGACAGTTTTCCTGAATTTTTGCCAGAATTTATGATTGTATTCAGGAGAGTGTCCTAAGTCGGCAGCAACGTCTAAACGCCATCCATCAACATTGTAAGGAGGTGAAACCCATTTTGCAGCGACTTTCATTATATATTCTTCAAGTTCCGGTGATTCTTCATAATTAAGCTTAGGTAAAGTGTCATGACCCCACCAGCCATCATAAGAACCATTAAGAGGCCATTCGTTTTCCTCATCTTCAAAGAACTTAAAGAAATTATTGTATGGACTGGTATAAGATGCATAAGCGCCATCTTCATATCCATCTTGACCGGTATAAATAAGTTCTTTATCAAGCCATTTGTTAAAAGAACCACAGTGATTAAAAACACCATCTATAATAATGTGTATTCCTCTTTTGTGAGCCTCAGCAGTAAGCTGAGCAAAAAGGGCATTACTAGCCTCAAGATTTTTTTTGTTAGTAACACGATTTATATATTTGGTGGCAAAACGATTTTCAAGATTGCCATCTTCTAAGAGTTCACCTTCATCAAATACTATTTTTCCGTAATGTGGGTCAACATTGTCATAGTCCTGTATATCATATTTATGATTTGAGGGAGAAACAAATATAGGGTTTAGGTAAATGGCCTCAATACCTAAATCTTGTAAATAATCTAATTTATCAATAACACCTTGTAAATCTCCTCCATAAAATTCCCTAACACCCATAGCAGCAGGATATTTACTCCAATCATCAACTCTTATAGTGTAAGCATCTATATAAGAGTACTCATTAGTCTCTACATCGTTTGTTTTATCCCCATTGTAGAATCGGTCAACAAAAATTTGATACATAACAGCACCTTTTGCCCACTGTGGAGTGGAAAAACCGGGAATAATTCTAAAAGGATATTCTGTACGATATCCATCTGTAACACCTAACTTATCATAAAAACAACGTTCAAATCCGTTTACGATTTCAAAGTAATAATCAATAGTATTTGTTCCGATTTCAATTTCGGCTTCATAGTAGTCAAACATGTCAGTTTTCTTTATAATGCACATTTCTATACGAACATCCATGGTACATAAATAAACCATATCTGCATTATTATTGGATGTTCTAAAACGTATTTTTGCTGTTTGACCTGGTTGTGGTTCGGTTGGCACAACATATTCTTCGGTACCATCGCTATATAGTGCCTCTCTTCTAAGCAAGGCACGCATATTTTGGATATATAGTAATATCTTGCTAGACTTTGTAAGTGTATCTAAAGGTAACATAATGTCCTCCATTTGGAATTAACTTTATAATATATGATATGCACAAAACTTCTAAATACTCATATTAACTATTTTATTATAAATAATGTCATAAATCAACAAATTGTTTTTTTAAGTAAAAAAGACAGCTAAGCTGTCTTTTTAGGAGAAGGTATTTCGTTTTTTATGGGGTGTAGCAAAAAACTATATAATGTATTGGGGGGGTTTTACAAAAGAAAGTATAACACTCCTTCAAAC
>JAVBUL010000100.1:0-7195 GCA_031555415.1 Lachnospiraceae bacterium
CTGTCTTTTTTAGGAGAAGGTATTTCGTTTTTATGGGGTGTAGCAAAAACTATATAATGTATTGGGGGGTTTTTACAAAACAAAGTATAACACCCTCCAATACAAAAGTCTGCACAAACATCATATTTTTTGAAAAAAAGTTTTGTATATTTTGCATATGATTTTTCGACATTATATATAATTTTACGAGAAAATACGTTAAAAACGAAATACCATTGTATATTTCTTCTAATAAATTACTAATTCAAATCTATTAAGAAAACAATGCTTCAAACTCTTCCTGACCAATTTTTTCTTTTTCCACAAGAATATCTGCACATTTCTCTAATACAAGCTTATGCTCATTTATTATTTTCTTTGCTTTCGCATAGCAATTATCAACAATATCCTTAACTTCCTTATCAATTAATGATGCTGTATTCTCTGCATATCCTCTTCCATGTGAAAAATCTCTGCCTAAGAATACTTCTTCTTCATCCTCACCATAACAGATAAGTCCAAGCTGGTCTGACATACCATACTTTGTAACCATAGACTTAGCTATTGATGTCGCCTGCTTAATATCTTGAGATGCACCTGTTGTTATATCATCAAATGTAATCTCTTCTGCAATTCTTCCGCCAAGGCTTACCATGATATGTTGAAGCATCTTTCCTTTTGTATTAAACATCTCATCCTTTTCAGGTAAAGGCATTGTATAACCTGCTGCCCCATTACCAGTAGGTATAACTGAAACAGTATGAACAGGTCCTACATCTGGAAGAACATGGAATAATATCGCGTGTCCTGCCTCATGGAATGCTGTGATTTTCTTTTCCTTATCTGAAATAACCTTACTTCTCTTCTCTGTACCTATACCAACTTTTATAAATGATTTATCAATATCCTCTTGAAGAATAAATTTTCTGTCTTGTTTTGCTGCCTGAATTGCTGACTCATTCATAAGGTTCTCTAAATCAGCTCCTGTAAATCCGGCAGTTGTCTGAGCTACTCTTTCAAGGTTTACATCTTCACCCAGAGGTTTATTATTTGCATGAACCTTAAGAATATCACATCTTCCCTTTACATCCGGTCTTCCTACATGTATCTTTCTATCAAAACGTCCTGGTCTAAGTATAGCAGGATCTAAGATATCTACCCTGTTTGTTGCTGCCATTACGATAATTCCTTCATTTACTCCAAATCCATCCATTTCTACAAGAAGCTGATTAAGTGTTTGCTCTCTTTCATCATGGCCACCACCCATACCGGTTCCTCTTCTTCTTGCAACTGCATCTATTTCATCAATAAATACTATACATGGAGAATTTTTCTTTGCCTCTTCAAATAAATCTCTTACTCTTGATGCACCGACACCGACAAACATTTCAACGAAATCAGAACCTGAAATGCTAAAAAACGGTACTCCTGCTTCTCCTGCTACAGCTTTAGCAAGAAGAGTTTTTCCTGTTCCCGGAGGTCCCACTAAAATTACTCCCTTTGGTATTCTCGCTCCAACTTCTATATATTTCTTTGGATTTTTAAGGAAATCTACTATTTCTTCTAATTCTTCCTTCTCTTCATTAAGTCCTGCAACATTTTTGAAAGTAACTTTCTTACCTACATCATTCATCATCTTGGCACGACTTTTACCAAAGTTCATCATCTTACTGCCGCCACCACCGCCGGCTGCCTGACCATTCATCATAATAATGAAAAATACCACTATACCAACCATAATTAAACATGGCAATATTGTCGTAAGGAAAATGCTATCTCTTTCTACATCACCTAACTTAAATTCAACTTTGTATTCTTCTGCTAACTCTATAACTTTATTTACATCTGATACATACAATTTCTTTGTAACACTATCAGATAGTTTTACCAAAATATAACCTGTTGGTATTTCTTGATTTTGTGATATAGTAAGAGAAACCACACCCTTATTTTCCATATCTGACTTAAATGAACTATAAGTATATGAACCATCTGCTGCTGTTGATAACTTTATCAACATATATATGGCAAAAACCACTAAAATAATCGCGGCATAAAATCCAAATCCTCTTGTTTGCTTCTTCAACTTTCTACCTCCTAGTTTAACTTAACCACACCGATATATGGTAAATTTCTGTATTTCTGATCGTAATCAAGTCCATACCCAACTACGAATTCGTCTGGTATTTCAAACCCTGTATAATCTACATCTATATTTTTAACAACTCTTCTGTCTGGTTTATCTAAAAGAGTACATAGTCTAATACTGTTCGGCTTTCTTACCTCAAGCATTTCCAGTAAAAGGCTCAATGTCCTGCCCGAATCAATAATATCCTCTACAACCAAAACTTCTTTTCCTTGTATATCCTCGTCAAGATCTTTTAGTATCTTTATATGGCCACTACTTTCGGTTCCTGCTCCATAACTAGAAACAGACATAAAATCCATGGATACTGGGACACTTATTCGTTTAGCTAGCTCACACATAAAAAATACTCCACCTTTAAGTACGCAAATAAGATGAACTTGTTTTCCTGCGTAATCTTCACTTATCTTCTCTCCGAGTTCTTTTATTCGTTTATCAATAGAATCTTCATCTATCAATACACTTATTTGTTCACTCATATGTAACCTCCATTAATTTGAGCTTATGTATTCCATTTTAATTATATTCTTCGTTTGTTTTCTCACCTTACAAGACTCACTAATCCTATATCCTATAATCCAGAACACTTCCGATTCCTTTGCTAACATCAATATACTATCTCTTTGCTCACTTGGCACTTTAAGATTAATCAGTATATCCTTTATCTTTTTTCGATTGCCAAAGGAATCAATAATCATATAATCGCCTTGCTTACGACTGCGAATTGATAAGCTACCGCTTAGTATATCATAATCTAGCCATTTAGTATATAAATTTTCTGTAAAATCAGCCTGTTCTAAACTAGATTTTTTAATAACCATTTTTTCATCTAAAGTAATACTAATCTCTTTTTCTAATACACCTTCATTCATTACATCCTCTAAAGCTTCACCGATATCAATAAATACACCATTCACATCATTTTCAACCTTTGGATTTGTAATCTTTTTTATCGTAATTCCTTCATATGTACGAACTGCCTTTATATTATATGGCAGATTAATACTTTTCCCCACTTGTCTGTTCATCAGCTCCATTACATCTTCTATATGTGTCAATGTAATATCTTTGAGCTTTCCTGCAATATCATAAATGGCATTTCTTAAGATAATCCTCCTAATCACCTTATGATATTCTATGTATTGAATTTGATTAATAGTAATACTTTCATCTTTACTTTTTCTTGTTGTTTCTTCATATGCGGCTCTTCCTTGTTCCTCTAGATAGCCATCTATCTCTGATAACATATTTGCTGTATTTTGAATATGCTCTTTTGCACATGTATTAATATTTTCTTCTATATATGGCAATAAGTTCAGCCTTATTTTGTTTCTTGTATATTCATCTTCAAAGTTAGTTTTATCCGTCCTATATTCGATACCGCTAGCTTTCAAATACTCTTCTATCTCTTTTCTCGATACACAGAGAAGCGGTCTTATAATGCTATCCCTTGCAGGAGGGATACCTGTTAACCCCTTTAGACCCGTACCTCTAAAAAGGTTAAATAAAACCGTTTCACTGCTATCATCCATATTATGAGCCACTGCTATTTTTCCTTTAATCCCACTAATCTCCTCATATTCATGCAATACAGTATAAAAAGCTTCATAACGTTTCATTCTGCCGGCTTCCTCTGTAGAAATATGATTTTCTTTTGCAATCCGACCTATATCATATATATTTTTTCTAAATTCAATATTTCTATCTCTACAAAAGCTTTCAACATAATCCATGTCCTGATTAGCTTCTTCTCCACGCAAGCCATGATTAATATGCACTACTACAATGTTAAGTTCGTATTCTTTCCTCAGCTCTAACAATACACTAAGAAGGCTCATCGAATCTGCTCCACCCGACACTCCCAGAACTATCGTTTGTTGCCTGTCTAGCATTGTATTATTTTTTATATATTCACATACTTTTTTTAACATTGATTTCTCCTATAGTAGTCTATTCAAGGATAAATATACTTTAAATCCATTTCAAAATCAAGCACATTTATCCCATATTCCTGTAACCAATACAAGCATATCATCCCGATTTCTTACCTTTTTGCTATCTGACATATTTGACATCGCTATAGCTCTTGACAATATTTCTCTTGCCATCTCTTGTGGCTTTGTGCTTTCGGTTTCCATTATTATTTTGCTCATAACCTTTTCCTTGTCATCACATTTTATTGCATCTATTATGCCATCAGACATCATTATTACAAAATCTCCATCGTAAAGCTTCTTTGATGTGGTTTCTATATCAACTACCTCCTCTGCCCCAATAGGCATAGATGTAGACTTTATAGCTTCCACCCATCCACCTCGTTTTACAAAAGTTGTAGCCGCTCCAATTTTCATAAAATCACATACTCCTGAATACAAGTCAATAATTCCCATATCCACTGAAGCCGGCTCTATATTATTGCTATCTATCATAAATACCGAGTTAATAAGCTTAAGTGCAACCGTTTCACTAAATCCGCCTTCCATTAACTCCTCTAAAAGTGATAATACCATCTCGCTTTGCCTATACGCATTAATTCCATGCCCCATTCCGTCTGATACACTAACCAATGCTTGTCCTGACTGCAATTCCATACATGTAAAGTTATCCCCTGAAACACCATTTTCTTCGCATGCCTTCTTTGCTGTTCCATGTAACACAAAATAATTCGGTTCTTCAACAAAGTTATATGTACTATATTCTCGTTTAACCACTTTCCCCTTATCTTTTAGTAAGCATATTTTTTTACAAAAGGCATCACTGAGTATAGCCTCAACCTCTTTAACCATAACACACCTATTCCAAGATGCTTTTATCGTGATATTAATTTCATTGATCCCCCGCCTATTATTAATTACCACTATATTCTTTAGAATTACTCCTTTATTTTTAAGCTTAATCCGCAAATACCTTTCTCTATTTTCATCCATGCCTACAAAGGTATATGCATCTGTTGTACAATCCTTTAATATCTTTGACATCTCTCCCAGTTGCATTGCAATAGCTTTTTGACTTTCAAACATCCGATTCTTCCATAGCTCATTAACTACTTGCACTTCTGAATTAAAGTCTGTTGGACATGCAATACAATTCACCATTCTATCATCCGATGACATAGTCGTTATACTTTTTGCTACTTTTTCAAATGATGATGCTATCCTTTTAATCTTTTCTTCATATACATTTTCATCCTCAATATTCTTCCGTCTACTATTATTACTTATTTTCTTTCCCGATATCAGCATTGCTTCTATTATCTTATACATTAGCATTGATGATGTAAATGTTAGTACCCCTGCTAACATTATAAATAAGTATTGTTCATTACTTCCATTTTCCATAAAATTTTCACTACACTCCATAGCCAAATAAAGTCCTGCTCCAATTAAAGAACCCGCCACTTCATTTATCCGCCTTCTTCCATCTTCAATCAACTTTATCATAACTGATATCCCAATCATTACTAATACGTACTTTGCCGCATCAAGTACGCTCCAATAAAATGACATACTGATTGACATTATAATCAGTGTCGGCCATTTGATAAGTCTACTGCACATTATTGCAGTGTATACTCCTATACCAAATGGATTAAGCCCGTATATACTTACCCGGACTAGTAGTGCACCTACCATTTGCATAAGTGCTGATGTTGTTAACCTCTTATTCATTTAAATCCTCCATTCTACAAGTACCCTCCTACTTGCAAGAATGGATTATATATTGTTTTGCTATTTTATTTTGTCAAATTGTGGATTGATTTTCAAAAAAGTTTTTGACAAGCAATTGCATTTTTCCTTTTTTGAATCGAATTTATGGAATTAAGAAATTATAACATCTTAAGGTGTAGGTCTATAAATAATTTCATCAGGATAAACTAATCCTAACTTCTTTGCCATTTCCTCAATATACATTTTTGTTGTTACATATGTTTTTCTTTGCTCAAGATTTTCTGACCTATAACTTTCACTCTCAAGCTCCTTTTCAAGATGTGCTTTATCAGTATTAAGAATATCGAGTTCCTCTTTTGCGCTTCCAATACGCACAAACATAACTATGCCAAACACTACAACCACTGCGCATATGCCTAGCATACCAAATTTACTCTCTTTTCTTTTTGCTTTTCTTAGGTTTCTTCCGTTTCTCCTTGATACTCTTTTTGCCATGAACTTTTTTAATACCTTTCTGAACACACTTTTTAATATGAGCAAATACTTTTACTAATACCATTTTAACTGCTTTCAGAGGTTTTTTCAATACTAATGTTAAAATCTTATTCAGTACAAGCGATATATACTTAACTAGAAAATGACTAAAGGCTTTTAAATATAAAAAACCGCCTATAACAATTGCTACAAAAACATATCCTCGTACAATACCATCATTTTGACTGAACAATAAGGCAAATATCATAATGCCCCAGATAACCCAAAAAATATAATCTTCTATGTATACAACAATATTTTTATGTTTAAGAATCCTCCTAAGAATTCTTAACACATCATAAGAAAGACCTAATAATATACCATAATATGCTGATTGAATAAATATATCTATTTCCTTCCAGATAAAATCTCCCATATGCTACTTAAATAGCCTTCCTACCATAGATTGTTTACTCTTTTTATACTTTGCAAGATTTGAATATACAAGGCTATCTATTTCACCTTCTATATCTATTTCGCCCTTTTCTAATGTAAGTCTTTTTACATGTAAATCATTACCTTTAATAGTCAGCATACCCATCTGTGTTTCTAGCACTATATCTGTAAGATCAAATGACATCACGTCTATTACGCCTGTAATGCTTCCTTGCTTTCTGTTTGCAAACTGCATTCTGTGATTTTGATTTAATTGCCTATCTTCCATAAAATAGGGACCTCCCAAAAATGTATCTGTTATACATTTTATTAGGAAGGCCCCTATTTTATTACCTTTATCATTAATGTTTGATTTCTATATCTCTTTATACATTTCTTTGGCTTCATCTTTTTTAACTGTTTCCTGAATACTTGTAACTTCTATTTTAACATTTCTAGTTCCAAACTTAACTTCAATAACATCTCCAACCTT
>JAVBUL010000051.1:0-7167 GCA_031555415.1 Lachnospiraceae bacterium
TAAATCCGGATCTGGTATGTCATTTGTATCAAGATTATCTTCAAATATCTTCTCATCTATATCCTCAGGTTTTAACTCATTATTTGCAACATTGCCTGCAATCTTTCTAACTGCACGTAAAATCTCATCACGACTGCCATAATTAATTGCTATTGTAAAATTAAGACCTGTATTTGTCTTTGTTACTTCTTCAAGTTCCGATATCTTTTCTCTTATATCTTCACCTAAACGACTTCTTTCACCTATTATTCGCACTCTCATATTATTCTTGTTAGATCTTTCAATACAATCCACAAGATAGTTACGAAGTAATTTCATTAAAGTCTCAACTTCGTCTTCCGGTCTGTTCCAATTCTCTGTAGAGAATGCATACACCGTCAGATATTTTATCCCCAAATCATGTGCATCTTCACATATATCTTCTACTGTTTTGGCTCCTGCCTTATGTCCATAGTTTCTAGGCATAAATCTTTTTTTTGCCCATCTTCCATTTCCATCAAGAATAATTGCTACATGGTTAGGTATATTCATACCATCTAATTTACTTGTTTTTGCCATATCTGGTTATTCTTCCTCCAATTATGCTTTTAGCACCGGACTTTCTTTTCAGAAGATCCAGTGCCTAATTTTTCAATCTTATACTGTAAGTATTTCTTTTGATTTATCCTCTACTGATTTATCTATCATATCTACATATTTATCAGTAAGCTTTTGAATTTCATCTTCAAGCTGTTTTACTTCATCTTCTGAAAGCTCATTTGCCTTTGCTTGCTTTTTAAATGCATCATTTGCATCTCTTCTTACATTTCTTACTGCTACTTTTGAGTTTTCACCCTTCTTTTTAACATCTTTAACAAGTTCTTTTCTTCTGTCTTCTGTCAATTCTGGAAATACTAAACGTACTACTTTTCCATCATTATTTGGTGTAAGACCTAAGTCAGAATTATTAATTGCTTTTTCAATTTCCTTAATTAAGCTTGCTTCCCATGGTTGAATTTGTATCATTCTTGCTTCAGGAACTGAAATATTTGCTACCTGCTGAAAAGGTGTAGGTGTTCCATAATAATCTACTGTCAACTTATCTAAAATATGAGGATTTGCACGTCCTGCTCTGATTGTTGCAAATTCTCCTAAAAGTGTGTCATATGACTTATTCATTTTATCTTCATATTGTTCTAATCTTGAATCCATACTAGTATACCTTTCTAAACTGTTATTTTAGTTCCAGTAAACTTACCGTTTACTGTATTTATAATGCTATCTTTCTGATTTAATCCAAATATAAGCATAGGCATTTTATTTTCCATGCATAATACTGATGCGGCCAAATCTATTACTCCAAGTCTTTTATCTACGACTTCATTAATTGAAATCTCATCAAACTTCTTTGCGTCAGGATTTTTAGCTGGGTCACTATCATAAACGCCGTCAATAGATTTAGCTGACAAAATAATGTCTGCATCTATTTCTATTGCTCTAAGTACCGTAGCCATATCTGTTGAAAAATATGGATGTCCTGTTCCACCTGCAAAGAATACTACCATTCCCTTTGCAAAATATTTATTTGTCCTATCCTTTGAGAATGTTTTTGTAAATGTTCCACATTCAAATGGTGTAAGAACCTGAGTATCAATTTCTTCTGTTCTGAAGATTTCTGAAACATATATGCAGTTCATCACCGTCGCAAGCATTCCTATTGCATCAGCCTTCGTTCTGTCTATCTTTTCGCTAGTTCTTCCTCTCCAGAAATTTCCACCACCAATTACAATTCCTACTTCATAGCCTTGCTCTACTAATACCTTTACTTGCTTTGCAACACCAACTACTGTAGCTTCATCAAAACCTGTATGTTTGTCACCCGCTAAAGCTTCTCCACTTAGTTTTAATAATACTCGCTTTACGTTTTCCATGTCTATTTTAACCTTTCAACACCAATATTTATTTTGCAAATGTATCTTCAAATAATGACTTATAGTCAACATCTGCATAGCATTGTGAACAGAAACCATCAATTACTGCTCCATTGTTTATCTGAACAGAACGTGACTTTATATTTCCTTGTATTACAGCTGTTGCATCTACTATTACAGGACCATGTACATCAATATCACCCTTAATAGCTCCGCCTACTACTGCGCTTGTTCCGTATATATTTCCGACAATAACTGTTCCGTTGCCTACTTTAATGGCTCCTTTACTCTTTATATCACCATTTATTTTAGCAGTATTTGCAAATACTTCTCCTGCCTCTGAGGTACCTTCAACCATTCCTGAAATAACAAGCTTTCCTTTACAATCAATATTTCCTACTACTTTACCGAAAACACTAATCGAGCCTTCAGAGGCTATATCACCTTTTATAGAAGTACCTCTTGTTATTTCTGTAAGTTCGTCACTTGGTAAACTTACTTCTTCATCACTTGTAACTGCCGGTTCTTTTTGAGCTTCAATTATAGGTGTTACTATAGGTTCTGGAACAGCTTCTGGCTCTTTTGCTGTCTCTACTTCCTCTACCTTTACTGATTCTTTATTTTTTACATTTTCTGTTTTACTATCTGATTCTTCCTCTAACATATCTCCTATAGTGTCTAAATCAATACCTGCAATTAATGAATCATCAAGTGTATTTATCATTTCATCATCTTGTGCAATTACCTCATCTTTTTTTTCTGTCTCTTGACCCGGTTCTGCAACAAGCTCATTTACTGCCTGTGTTAGGTCATCTTTAAACTCTTTTAAAAAACTCATCCTTTAAACCATACCTTTCTTCTTTAATATGTAACATTGTGATGTACGGGTGTACTGCTAGTTGTTATCGGCAAAAACACATAACCCTCTTTAGTTAATTCTTGTATTATCATTGGTAATGCTTCTACTGTAGTATCTCGCTTTGCCGAATCATGCATAAGTACTACCGCATTTGAATGCTGCAATGTTCCTGAAATAACATTATTATATATTTCATCTACTGTCAGCTTTTCCTTTGAAGCATCTCCACTAGATACATTCCAATCGAAAAATATATATCCGTTTTCATTAAGGTAATTTATATATTCTTCAATGTTATCTGTTGTAGTTGTACTACTTCCACCTGGAAACCTGTAAATATTCGTATCAATACCTACAGCATCCTTTAATAGTTTTCTAAGATTTTCTGTATCCGATGCAAACTCATCAAGGGAACCATATACTTGTGAAAAAACATGCGAATAAGAGTGCATTGCAAGAGTATTATCTCTTTTTACAATCTCTTGGTATCTTTTTATAGACTCTTCATCTGTTTTACCATTTACAAAAAAGCTTGCTTTTATTCCATATTCGTCTAATATATCTAATATTTGCTCTGTATAAATACTAGGTCCATCATCAAATGTTAAGTAGCATACTTTCTCATATTGTTTTTCATCGTATTCAATAGCACGATTTTTTTCATTTTTTGCATCTGAAATAGGTATCTGTGATGAATCATCTTGTGGCTCTAAACTTTCACTTTCACTTTCTTTGGATATTGCTTGTTTGCTTACTTCCTCTAACTCGTTAACTCTCTTATTTAATTTGCCAACTACAATTAGAAGTATTATACAACCAATCACTGCAACTGCTAAAATTGTAAAGTTCGTAATAACTATTATCTTTTTATATCTGTTAATACGAGCTCTTCGTCTAGGATCAAGGCTTTTACCAGCACTTGATTTATCTTCCACTGTATCTCCTCCATTCAAAAATGCCCTCAGAGTTGTGTACCCTCTGAGGGCACACATAATTATTGTACCACATTTTACAGAATAAAAAAGTAGAATTTGCTTTATTTCCTAAATTTTTTCTTTTTCTAATTTTTCAAAATTTTCTTTTATTATATCCTCTATGTCTATAATATTTTTATCTGGCATTGCAAAATAGAAACCTTGAATTAAATCAACACCCAATTTTACTACTACTTTAAATTCTTCTTCTGTCTCAACACCCTCTGCCAATACAAGTATCTTTTTCTTTTTAGCAAGTGATACAATATTTCTTACTAATCCCTGCTTATCAATATTAATATTAATATTTCTTATTAGCTCCATATCAATTTTAACATAATCAGGATCAGTATTTAGAACCATCATATCATTATTATATCCAGAACCATAATCATCAATTGCAATCTTACACTTTAACATGTTTTTTATAAGATGTAGTTTGTTTTTACCATACTCGTCATCCAACTGCTCATTTTCTGTAAGCTCAACAACTAAGTGACTGCTTTCTCCATTTAATATTTCTGTTAAGCCAAGTACATCTTCAGTTCTTAGATATTGATTAGGAATTGAATTAATAAACAAATATTTATCTTTAAAAAGTTCTTTGTTCTCCCTAAAAAACTTAACTGTATTAAATAATGTTAAACGTTCAATTAAATACTGCTTAGACTGAGATTTTGCCATTTCAAGTATCTGCTTTGGTGACTTGAATTCGGTTGATGATGAACGCATTAATGCCTCATATCCATAAACTGTCTTTGAATGGACATCAATGATTGGTTGAAATTCGTATGTCAAAAGATTATTATCAATTAACTTATCAAATGCCGCTTGCTTTTGTAATAAGAAAAACTTATTTGCATACACTTCTTTATCGAATTCACCTATATCACCTTTTGTATTATGTTTTATTATATACATAGCAAAATCTGCATACTTTATAAGTTCTGTAATAACATCTGAATTCTCCGGTGCCCATGCAATACCCATTGACATCCTTATTGTATGTTCTTCACCTGATGGCAGTTTTAAAACCGTTGCCGGGTTAAATCTAATTTCTTTATTTAATATTTTATATATTTCTTCCTTTGAATTATAGCCATAAAGTAAAATCAGAAATTCATCTCCACTAACTCGTGCAGCAACACAATTGTATCTATTTTCCAAGATTGTAAGTAATTCCGCAGTTCTTCTAATATACATATCTCCATAATCATGTCCATATGAATCATTAATATATTTAAGATTATCAAGGTCTATAAATACTACTGCATTTACGCTATCCATATTATCTTTTATTAGTTTTGTTGCTTCTATTTTAAAATGATCTGCATTATACAAGGAAGTCAAACTATCGTGAGTATTGAGATATTCTAATCTTTGTCTGTTTAATTTCTCTTCAGTTCTGTCAAGAACTATTCCAAATACTCCTCTTTTCTCATTTTTTTCTATTATCTCGATATATTTCTTATCCCCATGTTTTGTTACGAAATATTGATGTTTACCTTCATTATATAGTTTTGACATAATATCATTCCAATCAACAACAGATATTGCCTCTTCATCAATAAGCTTATTCCTTGGAATTTCCATTAAATCAATCAGTGTTGGTGTAAGATACACTATACCCACATCAAAATTAGCTTCATAACTTCCCACATCTTGAGATAAATTATCGAATGTCATTTTAAACCTTCCGACACTCTCACTTAAACGTTCTACCATAAGCTCTATTGACTCGCTTATCTCATCGATTTCTCTTACTCCTGTATTCTTTCTGCTATACTTACCATTTTTTACATCGTTTCTTCTTATTTCATCTCTTAAAGATGTAAGTGGAATAGTTATACTTCTCATCGTTGCTAATGACGCAAATATAGAAATTACTAATGCTATCATAAACGCTAAAGCAACTGTTAATATAACAAATGTCGATTGACCAAAAACAAAATCTTTTGCACAAACAATATTTATATTCCATGAAGATGCATTATATACATTTCCGTAAATAAGCAATTTTTCATCCAGTGCAACATAATCTTCACCATCACAAGTTAAGTAAATATATTTACTATCATCACTATCAACTATTTTATAGTCATCTGCTGAATATATAACCTGGTCTTTATTTGTTATTATATAATTTATATTCATTGAATCATCATTAAGCTTATTCTTTAAGTAATTTTTTGATATTTTTATACCACAAATATAACTCAACTCCTTCTCATAGTACATCGGACAAGCATAGTATAATTCATTCTCAAAGAAGAACCACACGCTCTTTGTAAGTTCGCCACTACAATACTTTTCCTTTATATATAAAATACCTTCATCGTCTATTCTTTTCGTCCAATCACTTGCAAGGGATACATCGTTATATAATCCATTATATAGTTTTCCGCTTTTCACCTCAAGATCACCATATCTAACTGCAAAATTCTCAGCTTCGCTATCCACAACATATATTTCATTATCACTAAATAGATCAAAAACAAATAAGCCTTCTGAATTAGTATCTCTGTTAAGAACATCAAGTATTAGCTTAGCTTTTGTCTCATCTTTAGATGTTGATAACTGAATTTGACTTGTTAGATAATCTATATTTTTAAGTGAAGTATTTAATTCCGTGGTAATTGATTTTGACTTATCACTTAGTTGACTTTTTAATGATAACTCTGGTAAATTTCTCATCTGGCTAAATATTCCTGAAATAGACAATACAAAAAAGAAAATTATTCCTTGCAAAAAAATTGATATAAATATTGATACAAACATTTTCTTTTTAAGTTTTTGACTATGGTGCCTTCTAACTTTCATCTTGTTTTCCTATTATCTTTCAATATTTTATTTAAATAATTTTTTTACTTCTTCTTTCCATATCTCAAACTTTTCATTGTATTTCATATTACTATAAGCTGTCTCAAATGTAAATCCACTTGTGTCAATATATGATAAAAATTCTTCTCTTCCTTCTTCACACATATTCTCAGTTAATGTATTAAGACTTGTTCTAACTGAATATGAGTTGTCAAAATCAAAACCTATGACCATATTATATTCTGATGATTGTTTCATCCCTATATCTAAGACCATAATCATTTTTTCATCAAACTTTTCATTATTTTCAAGCGACTTTGTATCTGTTATATTTTCATTTACAGATAAATATGATAATTCACTTGCAACTTCTAAGTTTATCTCTGTAGATGTTAACCACTTAACAAACTCTACTGCTGCTTCTTCCTTTTCTTTACTTGAAGACAACAGTGCTAATCCTGCTCCTTGTTGAATTGATGACTTTTCACTACCTTCTAAACAAGGCATTAAATATGCAACCATATTTGTACTTACAACATTACCTGAAATGTCTATTGTCTCATTTGGAAAAAAAGAATACGAAGACATTGAACCAATATATGCC
>JAVBUL010000109.1:0-5099 GCA_031555415.1 Lachnospiraceae bacterium
TTACAAATTTTATTGTAATATAAACTGTCGAAAATTGCAACTGTTTTTTAAAAGTTAAGTTATTATCAAACTTTGGAAGTATAATTTTTTTTCGTTTACAGATAATAGTTGTGTAACAAAAAATTATTTCAAAGAATGAGAGGATATTATCATGGCAAAGAATAAGAAAAACAGCTACGAAAATTGTAAGAGCTCAAACAACAATTCAAGTAATTCAAGCAATTCAAGCAGTTCAAACAGCACTAAAAACGCATCTAAGAATTCTACAGATAACGCTTCTAAGAATCAAACAAGTAATAACTCAGATTATAACGCAGATCAAAGTAACAACTATTAGTAATATTAATATTAATAGTAATAGTAATATTAAGAAGTGAAAAGCAAAGGCTCCGCCACTTTAGATTTTTAAGGTGACGGGGTTTTTATTTAAGCATATAATAAATTAAGGAATAAAGAATAGAGAATAACGATGTCACTAATAAAAAATGTCTCCCCTGAAATTTTACATGAAATAGAAAATAACCCTAAATATATTATTATTGATGTGAGGGATGAAGATGAGTACAATCAAGAACATATAAATGGTGCGATAAATATACCTTATGAAAACATTGAGCGTGGAAATTATAAGATACCGATTGGAAAAATTCCGGTAGTTTATTGCATGAGAGGCGGAATTAGCATGATGGCGGCAAGAAAACTTTATGAAAAAGGATATGAAGTTTTAAATATTGTGGGAGGACTTAATTCGTACAAAAAATCATTACGAAAATAACTTAAAGAAATATAAAAAATTAGTGAATTATGAATTGACAAAGTAGCTGCCTAAGCATAAAATTGAGGTATGTACAATTAAAAATTTAGTTGCTAATTGGACAAATGATTATTTGCGTTAAAAGACGCAGAATGGACATAGAATGACAAAATATAAATTGATGGCACCTTGCCACTTTGGACTGGAAGCAGTATTAAAGAAAGAAATTATTGACCTGGGATATGATATTTTATCTGTTGAAGATGGAAGAGTTACATTCGAAGGCGATGAAGAGGCTATTTGCAGAGCTAATGTGTTTCTTAGAACAGCAGAAAGAGTACTTATTCAAGTAGATAGATTTAAGGCATATACTTATGATGAATTGTTTGAAGGTACTAAAGCTATAGCTTGGGAAGATTTGATACCTAAGGATGGAAAATTTTGGGTAACTAAGGCTTCATCTATAAAAAGTAAGCTATTTAGTCCATCTGATATTCAAAGGATAGTAAAAAAAGCTATGGTTGCAAGATTGGGCGATAAGTATGGTATATCATGGTTTGATGAAAATGGAGCAGATTATCCTGTGAGAGTTTTTATTTTTAAGGACGAAGTTATCATCGGGCTAGATACTACCGGAGAATCACTTCATAAACGTGGCTACAGAAAGCTTTCATCTAAGGCACCTATATCTGAAACATTGGCAGCCGCACTTATTATGCTTACGCCGTGGCATAAAGATAGAGTTTTAGTAGATCCTTTTTGCGGAAGCGGAACATTTCCTATAGAAGCGGCTATGATGGCAGCTAATATAGCACCCGGAATGAATAGGGAATTTACAGCAGAAGACTGGAAAAATATTTTGCCTAAAAAGAATTGGTATGATGTTGTCAATGAGGCGAATGACCTTATTATTAATGATATAGAAACAGATATCCAAGGTTATGATTTGGATGCTGAAATGGTAAAAATTGCAAGACAAAATGCATCTTTGGCAGGGGTAGACCATTTGATTCATTTTCAACAAAGAGATATAAAGGATTTAAGTCATAATAAAAAATATGGGTTTATTATAACAAATCCTCCATATGGTGAAAGATTGGAGGAAAAATCGGACTTGCCTCCACTTTATAAGATTATAGGAGAAAGATATAAAAAACTTGACGAATGGTCAGCGTTTATTATAACTTCTTATGAAGATACAGAGAAATATATGGGAGTCAAAGCTACAAAGAACAGGAAGATATATAATGGTATGATAAAAACATACTATTATCAGTTTATGGGAGGTAAACCCCCTAGAATAAAGAGGGATAAAGTTGAGGAGTAAATTATTTTATTTTCTATTAGCATTATTTATATGTATAATGGGATTTATTGGGTATAAAAATTTAACAAGGATAGAGTATATTGCACAAGGATATGCTTATGAAGGGACACCACAAGATTGGAACGCAACTATTGCATCAAGCATTAATCAAAAAACTATTGAACTATATTTAGATGGTAATTTTATTAATACTAAGTCCAATAAAATCTATATGGATAATACATTGACACTTATGATACCGTACAATAGTGTGAAGGAACTATTTGATTGTGCTACCAATATTTATAGTGGTACAAGTATTGTTATTGAAAGAGGTTCGATAAAGATAACATTACAGTTAGATTCAGATGAAATGCTCTTGAATGAAGGTATTTATGCGTTAAGCTCTGTAGTTAGGAAGGAGTACGATGTTTTATATGTTCCGATGGACGCGTTAATTAAGGGCTTAGGGTATACTTATACGTGGGATATGCTTACTAATACAGCGACATTGATTAATGATGATCCGGAGTCAAAGAAAATTCCTTATTCATATAATTATCTAGAAATAGGCAAAAAGCCAACTATGAAAAATCAGGGAATATTGGGGACATGCTGGGCAGCAGCATCTCTTACAGCACTAGAAAGCTCTCTTCTTCCGGAAAAGTCTTATGAGTTTGCAGTAGACCATATGTCGATGAATAATTCATTTAACCTTAACCAATATGAAGGTGGAGAATATTCAATGTCTATTGCGTACCTAGCTAGTTGGCAAGGTCCGGTATTTGAGAAGGATGATCCATATGGAGATGGTATCAGTGACAGCACATTAGAAGAGGTGGTTCATGTTCAAGAGGCGCAGATTATAGCATCTAAGGATTATGAAACTATTAAGAAAATGGTGTATAAGTATGGTGGAGTACAAAGCTCACTTTATACGTCATTGGTAAATTCAAGCAGTAGTTCAAAATATTATAACAAAGAAGAAGCTGCATATTGCTATATCGGTGAAGAAAAACCAAATCATGATATTGTTATTATTGGATGGGATGATAATTATTCAAAAGAAAATTTTAATGCCAGCATTGAGATAGACGGAGCATTTATTTGTCAAAATAGCTGGGGTGAAGATTTTGGAAAAGATGGAATCTTCTATGTTTCTTATGCGGATAGTAATATTGGTATGCATAGTGTGGTTTACACAAAAGTAGAAGATACAAGTAATTATGATAATATTTATCAGTCGGATTTATGTGGTTGGGTAGGCTGTATGGGAACAGAAAAAGAATATGCAACATTTGCAAATGTATATACAACCAGAGGAAATGAAAATCTTAAAGCAGTTGGATTTTATGCAACAGGCATTGACACATCATATACAGTGTATATATGTACAAAGTATGAGGATGTTAATTCACTGAATCAGCCGCTTCAGCCGGTTGCAACAGGTAAGTTTGCAAATGCAGGTTACTATACAGTTGTTTTAGACCAGATGATACCGCTTAATAAGGATGAAAAGTATGCTGTTATAGTTGAAATTAATACGCCTAATACAAAAAGACCAGTTGCAGTTGAGTATATTAGTGATAATAAGACTTCTACAGTAGATTTGACAGATGGAGAAGGTTATATAAAGGTGGGAACTGATAAATGGAACAGTACAGAGCAAACAAATCTTAATTGTAATGTATGTTTAAAGAGCTACACAGTTAACAGAGTTTCAAAATAATATTATTAAAGGAAAAGATAAAGATGATTAGGCGAATTATATTTGCAACGACTAATGAAGGTAAGATGAAAGAGATTAGAATGATAATGTCAGATAGCAATATAGAGATATTATCACTTAAGGATATGGGAATAACAGCTGATATAGAGGAAAATGGAGAAACGTTTGAAGAGAACGCATTGATTAAGGCTAAGGCTATTGCAAAAATGACAAGTGAAATAGTTCTTGCAGATGACTCAGGTCTTGAGGTAGACTACATGGATAAAGCACCCGGTGTTTACTCTGCAAGATTTATGGGAGAAGAAACTCCATACAGTATAAAAAATCAAGCTATTTTGGATAAGCTTAAGGATGCTGTAGGTGATGAAAGAAGTGCTAGGTTTGTATGTGCAATCGCAGCAGCTTTTCCTGATGGCAGAACATTTACAACAAGAGCAACCATTGAAGGTATGATTGGATTTGAAGAGAAAGGCTTAAATGGGTTCGGTTATGATCCATTGCTTTATGTTCCTGAGTATGATATGACAACAGGGCAAATGGAGCCGGAAATGAAGAATAAAATAAGCCATAGAGGTAAGGCTTTAGAATTAATGAAGGAAAAACTTAAAAATGAAAATTTTGATTGTTAGTGATACGCATAGGCATAATGAAAATTTAGAAAAAGTAAAGCCAATTGACCTTCTAATTCACTGTGGTGATGCAGAAGGCAGCGAGGATTATATCGAAGCAATTGCCGATTGCCCAGTATTTATTGTTTCAGGTAATAATGATTTCTTTTCCAGGTTAGATAAAGAAATGGTGGTAAATATCGATAAATACAGGGCTTTTATTACTCATGGGCATTATTATAATGTATCCATGGGTGTAGAAAGGCTTGTTGATGAGGCAAAACATAGAGATGTTGATATGGTTATGTATGGACACACACATTGTCCTTTGATAGATATTAGAGATGACATTGTAATTTTAAATCCGGGCAGCTTATCTTACCCAAGACAAATTGGCAGACGGTCAAGTTATATTGTGATGGAAATTGATAGATTTGGAGATGTACATTATACATTACGTTATGTAGAGGGTGGGAAAAGACCGCTAATTTAGCGGGTTTGAGAGGCTTTAAATAAAAAAATAAAAAAGTTTAAAAAAGTTATTGACAATCCTCTGGGGGTGTTATATAATGTATCTTGCGTCGCGGTAAGGAACACAACAGCGAAACACGACAACAACTCTGACGGGGTGTGGCTCAGCTTGGCTAGAGCGCTTGATTTGGGATCAAGAGGTCGCAGGTTCGAATCCTGTCACCCCGACTT
>JAVBUL010000241.1:0-4920 GCA_031555415.1 Lachnospiraceae bacterium
CAGGTTATTGTAATGTCATTAAAATTAAAGCCAAAAGAAAACAAATCAGGCAGCACCCAAGGCACCTATTATGTCAAAAACCATATCTAAATCAGTATCCCTTAATCCTCTTTGTGATCTAGGGGTACTTGTTTTTTTAGTTCTAGTACAATCTATTATAAATTCAACTATTTCAAAAACCAAACCAAGCGATAAGCCTATCGTAAATGTGAAAACACCTGTTAGTATTCTTGAATTCACAGCAGGATTAATGAATGAAAGTATTAGGCAATAAAAGAATAATGCAAAAGAAAATGTGCCAAAAGCATGCAGATATCTATCATAACGCCTTGATGTATTATAATAGTTTAGTGCTCTGCCAAAAAAAGAGTGTCCTATAATTGAAAGTATAGTAAGTATTACAGCATAATTAGGTATATCTATATAAAAAAAATCCCTAATCCACAAAAATGCCAATACTAAAAGATAACCTGCAAATGATTCAGCAATAATAGGTTTATTAGTTTTAAAGTTTTTAAAAATTACTATTAATTGCAAAGCTGTATAAATAGATAAAACTGCTACAAGCATATAATCCTCCACAAGAACTCTTTTTGTTTATTATAACTGTTAGTAAGAAAAATATTCTTAAAAGTATTATATGCTTATTATTGATTGGATTTTAAATTAGTTAAAGTAGATTGGAGCTAATTGCGAGAAGATTTTCAAGGTATCATTGATAAATATTGATGTGATATGAGAATACTTTTTATAAGGTAAAACGGATTCGTTGTGCATATCAATATTGCAACGAATCCGTTTTGCATGATCAATTTTTCTAATATGTAGGTCTCTGACCAAATTTTAAATTATAATTTCCAATACAAGCTTCAATTGTCTTAACTGCTTCAGCAGCATCACCAAATTCATCTACCTGAGTTTCCTTATCTTCAAGATCTTTATAAACATTAAAGAAATGTTTGATTTCTTGGAAGATATGAGATGGTAAGTCACTAATATCTGAGTAGTTATTATATGTAGGATCATCATAAGGAATAGCAATGATCTTTTCATCTCCCATTCCGTTATCAATCATTTTCATTACACCTATTGGAAAACATCTCACAAGCGTAAGCGGTTCAAGAGGTTCTGAACATAATACCAAAACATCAAGAGGATCCTTGTCATCACCGTATGTTCTAGGAATAAATCCATAGTTTGCAGGGTAATGAGTTGAGGTATATAGTATTCGGTCTAAAACAATAAGACCAGTTTCTTTATCTAATTCATATTTCTTTTTACTTCCCTTTGGAATCTCAATAACAGCTATAAATTCTGTAGGATTAATTCTGTCAGGGTTAATGTCATGCCAGATATTCATAAAAACGAACTCCTTTTCTTTATTTTTTATTAGGAGAATAATTATGATTTTGGCATATCAAAAGCAAACTACAATTCAATATAGGAAGCCCCCCAAGTAAGGCCGCCACCAAAGCCTGATAATACCAATTTATCTCCTTCGTGTAATTGTCCCTGCTTATTCATTTCATCCAAAAGGATAGGAATACTTGCAGCAGATGTGTTACCATAATTATGAAGATTAGTTGGCAATTTGTCAATATCAATATTTAATCTTTTTGCAACAGAAGAAATAATACGGATATTTGCTTGATGTAGTACAAAATAATTTATTTCATCAATTGACTTACAAGCCTTATCAAGTACTTGTTTTATACACTCAGGAACCTTAGTAACAGCAAATTTGAAAACTTCCTGACCATCCATTTGCATATAATAATTAATAGCTGCCTCAGTTTCAGGCAAAAGAAAATTTTTTACAGGTAAGCTACCACCGGTCAGAACATCTCCCTTTTCACCGTCAGAACCAGTTATAGATACATATGCTTTAGTATCGTCAGCTGTTACAATTGCAGCACCAGCGCCGTCTCCAAAAAGTACGCATGTAGCTCTATCATTCCAATCAATTATTTTAGATAAAGCTTCAGCACCTATAACAAGGGCATTTTTATACATACCTGATGAAAGATAAGCATTTGCTGTGTTTAATGCAAATAGAAATCCAGAACAGGCAGCATTTAAATCAAAACAAGTAGCGTTAACTGCACCTATGTTTTTTTGTATTTGACATGCTCCATTTGGAAGAAGAGAGTCAGGTGTCATTGTTGCAAGAATAATTAAGTCAATATCAGCGGCATCAAGTTCACATGAACTAAGTGCGTTAAGAGCGGCTTTCGTTCCTAAGCTACAACAGGTATCATCATCTATAATATGACGACTTTTAATACCTGTTCTTGAGCTAATCCATTCATCATTTGTATCTACTATCTGTGCCAAATCATCATTGGTCACATTCTTAATTGGAAGATAGCTTCCAGTACTTATTATACGCATTATTATTCCAAAATTACCAAAGGTAATCCTTTCTTAAAAAAATAGTTTGACAATCAAAGTATATTACCCTATACTCGTTTTGTCAATATTAAATTGCGTGTTGAAATATTTATTGTGGTAGTATATACTAAAAAAAGATTCAATAAAACGAATCTTTGCGATAATGTGAAGCATTTTTGTGAGCACATTAACTGTATAGGAAGGGAGAAAAACATGTCTTTAGAAGTTAAAAATCTCATAAAGAAATATGGAGAAAAAGTAGTAGTTAATAATTTAAGCTTTGAAATGAAGGAACCGGGGGTATATGCATTACTTGGTACAAATGGTGCGGGAAAGACAACCACCATACGTATAGTTCTAGGAATGTTATCCTACGACTCAGGAGAGGTTTTATGGAATGGAAAGAACCTTGACCCAATGGAATTAAATATTGGATATCTTGCTGAAGAAAGAGGTTTATATCCAAAATTTACTCTTATGGATCAGTTATTATATTTTGCAAAATTAAAAAATGTATCAAAAGAAGAAGCAACAAAAAGAATAAAATATTGGGCTGAAAGATTAGAAGTTGAAGAATATATATATCCAGAAAAGCCTGTTAAAAAGGGAAAGAAACCAAAGCCAAAGACAGCAGACCAATTGTCAAAAGGTAATCAGCAAAAAATACAGCTTATGGCGGCGTTGTTGTCAGATCCTGAGTTTATAGTTTTAGATGAGCCTTTAAGTGGTCTTGATCCTGTTAATACAGACTTATTTAAAGAAATTATAAAAGAATTAATAGCAAACAATAAATATGTAATTATGTCAAGTCATCAGATGGCAACGATAGAAGAGTTCTGTAAGGATATTGCTATACTAAACAGAGGAAATGTAGTTCTTCAGGGTGATTTAAATGTAATTAAAAAAGGCTATGGAAGAGTAAATATGATGGTTAAATGCGAAGAAAACATTAAGCCATATATAGATGAATTTAATTTGCGTATTATAAAAGAATCACCGGACGGTTATCAGATTAAGGTATCAGGTGAAAAAGAAGCAATGGACTTCCTTGCTAAGCTGGTACAAGAAAAGGTTCATGTAATAAGATTTGAGCTTAGAGAACCATCACTCCATGAAATTTTTGTTGAGAAAGTAGGGGAGGGCAATGATGAAGAATAAGCTAAGAGGTTGGAAGAAAATCTGCTTATTCACATACAAACAAAGTATGACATCAAATGCAATGAAAATAACAATGGCGATAATGTGTGTCATTGCATTATTATCAATGCCGGTTGTATCGTTGTTTTCAAATATGGGTAATGATGAGGATAACGCAGAAAAAACAAAGATAGAAAAAGTATATGTATATGCCGATAGCACAACAAAAGGCATATCAGAACAATTTATAGATAAAAATATAAAGAGTGATATATATGGTGATTTGGAATATAAAGCAGTTGACGAAGATTTTGAGATTCCAGACGAAGATGCATCAGTATTCCTTACTATAAAGTATAACTCTGAAAAAGAAAAACTAGATTATGGTATGCAAGTATGTGCATACTATAGTGAAGATTCAGATATAGATGAAGACGATGCAAGTTCATATGTTTCGTTTGTAGATGATAACATCAAAAAGGCTTTACTTTTAGTATCGGGTATGGAAGAGTCAGAAATAAATGATATGTTATCAAGTATAAATTATACTGTACAAATGTTAGATGAAGAAGGAAATGTAATTAAGGATACAGATGCACTTGATCAATTTGAATATTGGATTTCATATACATTTATTATAGTATTTATTATGGCAGTATCTATCGCCGGCTCAAAAGTAGCAGAGCTTATTGTAACAGAGAAATCTACAAGGGTAATGGAATACTTATTAACCTCAGTTAAGCCAATGGCAGTGATATGGGGAAAAGTAATAGGTTCAACATTTATTGTACTTTCACTTTTAGGTTCAGTAATAGTGTCTTTTGCAGGTTCAATTGTATTAAATGGGTATTTATTTCCAAACGAAGACGGTTCGTTTGCTATGCCATCGATATTACAAACATTATCTGACAGAGGCTTACTAGAAGATTTTACAATTCTAAACGCGCTAATGGTGATAGTAATGCTTGTTGGTGGATTTGTACTATATGGATTAATCGCAGGTATAGCAGGTGCAACAGTTAGTAAGATAGAAGAGATGGCAGAAGGTGTAAAACTGTTTACTATGACTATGATGATTGGAGCATACTTACCTTTGTTTATGATAATGACAACATCAATCGGCGGCTCTGGATGGGGAGTACTAAATAATGTTGTTTATCTTCTTCCAATAACATCAATGTTTATAGTTCCACAATATTTATTCTTAGGTAAGATATCAGCATTTGTAGCATTAGGAGCAATTGCGATATTAATTGTATCTATTATATTGATGCTTTTATTTGTAAGCAAAATTTACGAAGAAATGTTATATAGTAATGGGGCTACATTAAAGCTTAAAAATATAATAGGAATTGCAAAGAAAAACAGTAAAGGAGGAAATAACTAATGACC
>JAVBUL010000076.1:0-12195 GCA_031555415.1 Lachnospiraceae bacterium
TGGCACAGTTATGAATGCTAAATTAATTGAAACTCCAAAAAGCTTCCAAGTTGCCTGTACTCTTATGACTCAGATTATCTCTGCTGTTGCAAGCAGCCAGTATGGTGGACAATCTGTAGATATTAAGCACCTTGGAAAATATTTAAGAAAGAGTGCTGAAAAATACAAATCTCGCTATACAGAGCTTTATAGCGATAAGCTTTCTACTGAAGTTATTGATGCACTTGTAAACGACAGACTTATGGACGAGCTTCGTTCAGGTGTTCAAACTATTCAATATCAAATAAATACTTTAATGACAACTAATGGTCAATCACCTTTTGTTACATTATTTATGTATATTGAAGATGGCTTTGAGTATGAAAAAGAAGTTGCTATGATTGTTGAAGAAATATTAAAGCAACGCCTTCAGGGTATTAAGAATGAAATGGGTGTTTATGTAACTCCTGCATTCCCTAAGCTTATATATGTATTAGATGAAAATAACTGCTTAAAAGGCGGACAATATGATTATATAACAAAGTTAGCTGTTCAGTGTTCTTCTAAGAGACTTTATCCTGACTATATTTCAGCAAAAAAGATGCGTGAGCATTATGAAGGCAATGTATTTTCATGTATGGGTTGCAGAAGTTTCCTTAGCGCTTGGAAGGATGAACATGATAACTATAAATGGGAAGGTCGTTTTAACCAAGGTGTTGTCAGCCTTAATCTTCCACAGATTGGTATTATTGCTGATGGTGATGAAGAGGTTTTCTGGCCTATGCTTGAAGAGAGATTATCACTTTGTTTTGAAGCACTTATGGTTAGACATCATGCTCTTGAAGGTACTTTATCAAATGTAAGTCCTATACATTGGCAGTATGGAGCTATTGCAAGACTTAAAAAAGGTGAAAAGATTGATAAATTACTCCATGACGGTTATTCTACTATTTCACTTGGTTACATCGGACTTTATGAGGTTACAAAGCTTATGACTGGTGAAAGTCATACTACTGAAAAAGGAAAGGCTTTTGCTCTTAAGGTTATGAGAAGACTTCGTGAAGCTTGTGATACTTGGAAACGTAACACAGGATTAGGATTTGGTTTATATGGTACACCTGCTGAAAGTCTTTGCTATAGATTTGCAAGAATTGATAAAAAGCGTTTCGGTGATATTACTGATATTACAGATAAAGGATATTACACAAATTCATATCATGTAGATGTTAGAGAGCATATAGATGCTTTTGAGAAGTTTACTTTTGAAAGCCAATTCCAAACGATTTCAAGTGGTGGTGCTATTTCTTATGTTGAAATACCTAATATGAGACATAACTTAACTGCTTTGGAAGAAATAGTTAAGTTTATATATGATAATATTCAATATGCTGAATTTAACACAAAATCTGATTATTGCCATGTTTGTGGTTTTGATGGTGAAATTATTATAAACGATAAGTTAGAGTGGGAATGCCCACAATGTCACAATAAAGACCATTCTAAGATGAATGTAACAAGACGTACTTGTGGTTACTTGGGTGAGAATTTCTGGAATGTCGGAAAGACAAAGGAAATTGATGCAAGAGTAATGCATGTTTAGAAAGGATTCTAAAGTAAATGAACTATGCATCTATAAAAAGAATGGACGTTGCTAATGGCCCTGGGATAAGGATGTCTCTTTTTGTAAGCGGGTGTACTCATTATTGTAAGAACTGTTTTAATCAAGAGGCTTGGGACTTTAATTATGGTGAACCATTTACGCAAAAGGAGATTGACTATATTGTTGATTATGTAGGTGATGAGTATATTGTCGGTCTCACGATATTAGGTGGTGAACCTTTTGAACATGCAAATCAGCAAGGAATACTCCCACTACTTCGAGCTCTTAAAGCAACACATCCAAATAAGTCTATATGGTGCTTTTCGGGGTTTGATTTCGAGAAAGATATACTTGGTTGGATGGTTGATAAGTATCCAGAAACAAAAGAAATTTTGTCCTACCTTGATGTATTGGTAGATGGAAAATTCATTGAAGAACTGAAAGACTTGTCTTTAAGATTCAAAGGTTCTTCTAATCAAAAAACTATAATGGTACAGGAATCTTTAAGAGAAGGAAGAACTATTCTTTGGGATCCGACATTCGACTAACATCGAAGTTTTAAAAGAATGCTTTGCATTCTTTCTAAAAAAGGCACTAAGAAAGGATTTACTATGCAACAAACAGTAAACGTAAAAAAATTAAATGATAAAGCTACACTTCCTACATACGGAAGTGAATTTGCTGCGGGTTCAGATTTATATGCATGTATGGATGCACCTATCACGATAATGGCTGGTAAAACAAGATTTATAAACACTGGACTTGCTATGGAAGTACCTGTCGGTTTCGCTGGATTAATATATGCCAGAAGCGGACTTGCTTGTAAAAAGGGACTCGCTCCTGCAAATAAAGTCGGAGTTGTTGATTCTGATTACAGAGGTGAAATAATGGTTGCATTACACAATCATTCAAATGAAGATATTACCGTTGAGCATGGTGAACGTATCGCCCAATTGGTAATAACTCCATATCTTACAGCTATTTTCAATGAAACTGACGAACTAAATGACACTGTACGAGGCGAAGGCGGATTCGGCTCAACAGGACAGAAATAATTTATTTTTAACCTTTCATTTACGTGATTTTAATATAAGAAGTGGGTGTCTTCTAAATGACACCCACTTCTTATATTATCTTTTATTCATTAATTATTACTTTACTTACCTTATCAACTTCAATATAATAGCATCCTTCTACTTGCGGTATTTCTTTTTTAAAATGTATAAAACCAACCTCATCATTTAGCTTAATGTCATAATCTTCTTCTTCCATCTCCTTGTCCTGACAAAGTGTTGACAGTGTACAAGTTTCATATTTTACAACTATCTTATCTCCTGCTTTAATATAATCTCCACTTGTAATTTCTAGAAGTATTTCATTGTCTCCTTTAGTCTCTATTACTTTACCGTTAATAAAGTATGGGTGAAAATCACTTATAAATTCTGACTCATTATTATTTAAAACAATAAAACTAATGACTCCTATTAATACTATCAAAACCATAGATGACACTAATACTATTTTTCTTAGTTTATTTTTTTTCAATTTAATACCTCTTTTCACTCTCTTCTTTTGTTACTTTATAGACTTCAAGAAATTCATATCCATCCTTTTTTGATACTTTACTAGGATTTTGAATATGTATCTCATCACCTAATTGCAAATTATATTCTTCATAATCTCCTACTCCATCCTTTGTTACATACAGTTCACTCTTCTCATATTTTACCAATATTTTATCATCTACTTTATAATCTTTCGCTCTATCTCTAGTAATTTCAAGAAGTACAACGTTGTCATCTCTTATATCTATTACTTTTCCAACAACAATATATGCATGTGTGTCATTTATAGATTCATCTTTATTAGATAGTATAAAATAAATAATTATTCCAACTAACACAACACAGAGCATAGATATCGTTATAACTATTTCTCTAATTTTCTTATTTTTCAACACTACACCTTCTTGCTTTAATTAATTTACTCAAAAATATATTATACTTACTAAATATTACATATACAAATACATAATGTCAGCCCACTCTTTATACCATTTTTTGATGAATTATACAATACTTTTTCCTAAACTTTTCCCCAACGGTGCGGATTCCGACCCCAACGTCAAAAAGCGTCACTTTGCTCGCATAATTTTTCATAAATTAACTAAGCCCTACTCTATTTCAGTAGGGCTTAAAATTTTGTCTAATAACGCTGCCAATGGTTCCATTGCATTTTTTGCTTCCCCAAAACTATTATTTTGAGCTCCTACCTCTATAAGCATTGACCTCGGCTTTAGGTCTAAGTTATATTGGTAAGCATCTAAATAATTTCTTCTCGTAAAGTTTGGAAAATATTCTTCTGCCAAGAGCTTCATTTGAAAGCTTAATGCCAAATTATCGCTCCTATATCTATTATATAAATAATCTATATCCCCACCACTGCTGGTTCTGCTCATACCATTAAAAAACATTATCTGAGCAGTTCTTTTTCCATTAACTTCTGTTACCAAATGAAGATCTTCATTTACGCCATCTCTATGTATATCTAATACCACCTCTATACTTGGGTTATCTGCTAATATCTGTTGCAATGCTTCTCTTGAGTATGTATATGCTTTTGATCTATCTAATTTTCCATTTATATAATCAAAAGTCTGTGTACAGTGAATTACATTATATCCATAGCCATTAGACAAAAGTTCTGATAAGTAAGTTCCAACAGCTACGATATTTGTAGTATTATTATCTCCTTCAGCAGTATCTGTAAAGCCCTCCATTGAATGTGTATGATAAATTAAAATTTGTGGAACTTGACTATTTTTTTCAATAGACATATCTTTTGACAACAATGTTGATGCCTCTAAATCACTTTCTATAACTTTTGACCTAGACGGAACAACATAAAGATTGCTCATTAAAAAATTAAAGTTAAGCTGGTCAACTGAATATTTTATCCCACTTCCATTTCCAACCAGCTTTAATATGCCGGGCCCGAATACTTCTGCAACGTCTGGTTTATTATCCTTACCTTCTTCACTTGAAGTAGGTTCTTCATTTTTCTTACCTTCATTATCACCAGATGTCACTTCTGCCACGCTTACCATATCCACTCTTTGGCTTATATCATTAGGGTCATAAACTACATACATTATCTCCTTTTGCTTATCCTTAGCAAAACTATAAAATGTAATACTACTATTAATACTATCTGCTATAACGTCAATTATAGGTTCTTTTTTTTGTGAGTAGGATGCGTATGCAACGATATTATTATTGTCATTCATGCTTCTTACCACAAGCTTGTATACCATATTTCCTATTGAATTAGAAACTCCTGTTTTACCTGCATATATATTTAACATTTGCATAACTCCACAAATAGCCAGTATCAGTAAAGGGGCTAACCGAAACAATTTTCTAATAGCTTTCTTTTCCATCATATACCCTTGTTTTTCAATTTATCCCTTTCTTATTTTATATAACAGTATATGATATATTATTTTGATTTATTTATAAATATTCCTATTTTTATGATAGTGCTACATTAATTGCCTCTGATAGTGTAAAACTAAGCATTTTTATATTTTCATCAATGTCTTTTGGTGTTACATATAAATTTCCTTTGCTTGGTTCCATTAATTCTTTTATTAACTGAATTTTTTCATTTTGAGAAAACTGAGACATTGCATTTTTAAGCCCTTTAAATGCTTCTGAACTTGATAGCTCTGTTATAAGCTCATCCATTGCATCACTTACTATTGTTGCAGCTTCTACAACTGTTGGTACTCCTATTGATACAACAGGTACGCCTAACGACTCACTGTTTATTCCTTTTCTATGATTGCCTACACCTGAACCAGGATTTATACCTGTATCAGAAAGCTGGATAGTTGTGCCTAGTCTTTTTGTATTTCTTGCCGCAAGCGCATCTATTGCAATAACTGCGGATGGTTTGATTTCATCTACTATTCCTTTAACATATTCTGCTGTTTCAATTCCAGTCTGTGCCATTACTCCGGGTGCTATTGCAAATATTTCTTCATTTATATATATATTTGATATCACCTTTGGTCCAAGTGCATCAGGTGTTGCATCTCTATTTCCAAGCCCCACCACTAAAATTTTATTGTTTTTTCTTTTTGGTAACAGTTTATTTATATACTTAGCCAATACGCCTGTAACCCTTTTATGATAATCCTCATCTACTTCTCTTAGTGAATAGGATTCAATTGTAACATATTTACCAATAGGCTTTTTCATTGCATCTTCGCCTTGCTTATTGAGAATTTCCACAACACTTATATTTATATTTCCATTATCTTCTGTCAGTTCCTCTAATGAAACACCATTTACTTCTATATTGCTACCTTTAAAGCGTTCCTGTTCTTCGACTGCAAGGTCTGTTCTTATATCAAATCCATTCTTCATTTTTAAATCAACCTTTCTGATAAGTAATAATTATATTTTATCCAAAAGTTTGCTTGACATACCATTTACATTATATTAAAATAGTAAAGATGTTTGCATTGTCCGCAGAACCTTAATATGCAAACAATTTGTTACCATGGTTTCTAACTCTCTCAATGAAACCATAATAAAACAGATTTCCAGTGGAGGTAATTTAAAATGGCTAATATTAAGTCAGCAAAAAAAAGAATCGACGTAACTGCAGCTAGAACTGCAAGAAACAAGGCAATTAAGTCAAAGGTAAAGACTGCTATAAAGAAAGTAGACGCTGCTATCGCTGCAAGTGATAAAGCTACTGCTATTGAAGCTTTAAACGCTGCTACAATCGAAATTGACAAAGCTACTTCAAAGGGTGTATACCACAAGAACAATGCTTCAAGAAAAGTTTCACGTTTAGCTACAGCTGTTAATAAGCTCGTATAACAAAAGATTCGGCTAATGCCGAATCTTTGCAATAATCAAAAAACCGTTGCGATAGCGCAACGGTTTTTTGATCATTGATTGGTATACCACTACTTGGCTCGCTTGTAAAGGATTAATTATTAATATATTAACTACTTTGTTTATAAAATATGATTACAATATTATCACTATATGATATAATTCCCTTATTATAATTCAAGGGGGAATCTTCTATATATTCAAAATTAAATAAAGTTATTATAACTACTGATGAGAATAATAATAAGGTTGTTGTTATTCCACAGATTATCTTTTTTGGCAAACGTTCTATCTCATGGGATGATGTCGAAAACTATCTACTCCGCTATATCGGCGAAACTATCCAAATCAATGAAACTAATGATATTATTTATATTGATAAAAACTTTACTGACGAATTTACAAATTCAATTTATACCAGAAACTTAAAAGGCACTTTAGCCAAAGCTAAGGCAAATATGATACAAGGACTTCCTATATAATATATTAAATCATCCAAATCGGTATAATAAAATTATCTTTATTAATAGCTGATAATTCCGGTCGCATACATAAAACCGCTCCCTTACCTCGTGGAACCGAACCTTTATCAAGCACTTCAAACACTCCAATAATTTGACTATTTGGATTTACCGAACGCTTAATCTCAATAGGATGTAAAACACCATTATTCTCAATAACCAAATCTATTTCATTAGTATTCTTATCACGATAATACCAAATCAAACAATCTTTTGCATTATTATAATAAGTTTTTAAAATTTCACAAACAACATGATTTTCAATAAACGCCCCATTCATTGCTCCATTTGCAAGTATCTCTGGTGAACTATATCTTGTAAGATATGCAACAAGCCCTGTATCAAAAAAGTACATCTTAGGTGTCTTTATTGTACGCTTTAAAAGATTATTTGAGTATGGTCTGAGATAAAATATAACTTCAGATTTTTCCAACACCGCAAGCCAACGTTTAGCAGTTTCATCTGAAACGCCTACATCATTTGCAATATCATGAATATTTAACATTTGACCTGAACGGCAAGCAGCTGAACGTATAAAATCTGAAAACTGTAGCTTATCTACTCTATCTATAAGTTCGCTTACATCTCTTTCAATATAAGTTTGAATATAACTACTATAAAAAACATCTCTATCTGTATATTTCCCGCTTGCAATCCCCGGCATAGAACCTTTCCAAATGCGCTCATACATTTCAGCCATATCAGCTCTGGTATTTACTTTTTTTCTATTTTTTAAATCTTCCAAATCAATCGATAGTGGTTTACACTCACCACTTCCATAAATCTCATGCTGTGAAAGTGAGGTCATGTGTAAAATTGCAATTCTTCCCGCTAATGACTCTCTTGTAAGTTCCATCAATGAAAACGCTTGCGAACCTGTAAGCCAAAACGCCCCTGGCTCTGCTCCATTATCAATAGCTATTTTAATATATGAGAATAGCTCTGGTGCATATTGAACTTCATCAATAAATATCGGTAACGAATGCATTTGTAAGAATAATGCAGGATCTTTACTTGCAAGTCTTCTTTCTTCAAAATCATCAAGTGTTACATACTCCCTATCATCTGACATAAGCTCCTTTAATACAGTTGTTTTTCCAACCTGTCGTGGTCCGGTAATTAATATGCATGAGTATTCCTTTGATAAAGACATAATCTTTTGTTCTAAATCACGTTTAATATATTCCATATATATTCTCCTTCCAGATGATAATCTGATGTAACTATATTATATCCAAAAGACATTGTAAAATCAAGGCTAAAATTCGATTCAATCTTATTTTAGCCTTTTCTTGAATACTTTATAAGTAACATTTCAACCCCTATTTTCTCATCCATATTTCCTGATTTGATATCCGTTTCTATCTCAATACATTCCCTTAACGCACTTACTAAATCACTTTTCTTAAAATTAGCATTCTGCCTCATTGTTTTTCCCACTATAAATGGCTGTAACCCTGCCTTTGAAGCTATATCCTTTTGATTCATCCCCATTTTTGTAAGTTCTGCTACTTGCAACATTATATTAAACTGCCTTGCTAACATAAACAATATTCTCATCGGAGGCTCTTTTGTAGATATTAAATCATAATATATATCAAGCGTTTTCTTCTGATTTTTCCCACCAAGTGCATCTATCATATCAAATATTTTAGAGCTTATTTGTTCTGTACAAATCTCATGAATGTCTTCAACTAAAATCACTTCTTTATCCATGCAATAGCAAATAAGCTTTTCAAGCTCTCCTGCCAAATTCGTCATATCATTTCCGACTGCTGATATAAAATACTCCATAGTTTCTTTGGTTATCTTTTTATTATTTTCATTAAGAATATTCAGCACCCACTTCTCAAGAACTGCTGAAGTTTGTACACCCATTTCAGTTTCGTAACCTTGTTCTTTTACTCTCTTATATAGCTTTCCTCTTTTATCAACCTCTTCTTCTACAAATACAATAATCGTAGTCTCAGGAATATTAGTTATATACTCACATAATACATCATTAGCACTTTTAAAAAATCCTGAATTTTCAACAATAATAAGGCGCTTGTCCACAAAGAACGGAAGCGTTTCGGACATTTCTATAATGCTATTTACATTCGCTGACTTACCTTCAAAATAAGAATAATTCATAGTATCATCACCGACTATTGCTTGTCTTAGCCTATCTCTGTACTGTTTCCTAAGATAAGCCTCTTCACCATATAGCAAATATACTTTTTTAAATTCATTCTTCTTGATATCTTCTCCAATTACTCTCATCTATATTTGCTTCCTCTCAAACATGGTTATAAATTATTCACTAAAAATATTGTAAGATATGCCCCCCGAAAAGTCAAGATTTATAGTTATAGCACCTGTTTTATAAGTTATTAGTGACTCTATCTCAAAGCTTCTCAACCTATCTAAAGTTTCTTTGTGCGGATGGCCATATGAATTATCCTTTCCACAAGATATTATAGCCAGCGAAGGCTTTACCGTATTTATAAATTCATCCTCACTTGAATATTTTGAGCCATGATGTGCTACCTTCAAAATATCTATTTTTGCCAACATATTATCTCTTAACAATTCATCTTCCGTGTCTGTACCTATATCCCCTGTAAACAAAAGCTTTTTACCATCGCATTTTATTAATGTAACCAGTGATGATTCATTCGTATCTACAAAGATATTGGGATTAATAAAGTCTATACTAAAATCTTCTTCACTTATATTTGTACCTTTCCTCGCATACATAATACTAATACTTTTTTCATCTGCCAAATATACTAGGTCTTCAAAACCTTGCGTTGTTGGTGGTAATACTATTGTATCTATCTCAATACTACCTTCATTTATAATATCTACAATTCCATTTATATGATCTGAATCATTATGACTAAGGACAATAAAATCAAGTTTGGAACATCCTGAGCTTTTTAAATACGGAATTATTCTGTTCTTTCCAACATTTTTTACCGAAGAACTTCCGCCATCAAATAAATATGTTCCTCCATTATTGCTTACCACAAAAGCACTGTCACCTTGTCCTACATCTAAAAATGTAATATAAGATTTGCCTAGTCTATCTTTATATACATTGAAATATATACCTATTATAAGCAATGTACTTACAAAAATATATCTATAAAATCCCCTCCTCACCTCTCCTTCTATAATTCTTACTTTTTTACTTTTACACATTTTCTTTCCGGTAATATTTAAAATCATAATTAAAACTACTACTAATATATAATATATAAATATTTCTGATATTTCCATTTGCCCTACTATAATTTTGTTTTTAGGAAGCTTTGTAAACAAGCTACACAAAATCTTATACAATCTTAATACATACACCCCTGCTCCTATAAAAACCTCTGCCAATCCTACTGAAACTAATGCGATAACAGATGATAACAGCCCTGATATAAGTACTATTGCCATAAGAGGTATAACTACTATATTTAGAATAGCAGAATAGCTTGGAATCTCAAAATATGTAAAAGAAATTATTGGCATTGTAATTATATTCACCGAAACACTCACTAAAAACGCTTCCATAATTTTATTCTTTGTTTTAAAAACACTTCTCATAGCTGGAACTAAATAAATAATTGCTATAATCGCCCCAAATGATAATTGAAAACTAGTATTATAAATACAGTATGGATTATCAATAATCAAATACCCTCCTGCTATAGCAAGAGATGTTCTCGTATCATAGACTCTTCCTGTTACTTGACTAAAAAGCTTTACACAAAACATAATAACTGCTCTTATACTTGATATACTCCCACCACTCATTATCCCAAAGGCAATCATAAATACAGTAGAAATAACTCCTGATGCTCTATAACCAGATACTTTTCTTAAGCCTTTATATAAAAACATCCCCAGCAATGATATATGTAATCCTGAAATAGCCAATATATGCGCTATTCCGCTATCTGAATATAGAGATTTTATTTCATTATCAAGACTTGCTTTATCACCATATAACATTGCTTTAAAACAGCCCGCTTCTTCGCTATCACACAGTTTCTCAATATTTTTAGTTAAATTTTCTCTTAGAGATAACATAGAAATTATTACTTTATTTTTGCTTTCATCAATTACTTTATAATTTTCTGCCTTTATCTTTATTCCAATACCCAAACCATAATAGTATGCTTTTTCATCAAAGTTACCCTTATTTGTTGCAATGCTAAATTTTTTATTTGTACCTTTTACATTTATATAATTTCCAATAGCTATATTCGGTTCATCTGCAAAGATAACTAAGTAATTAACACTATCATCTACATCTATTATAACTTTATAATCATACTCTGATTTAGAAATACTTTTTACTTTTCCTTCTATAGAAATATCTTCTCCCTCTAAAATATTATCCAAGACTTCAAAAGACTTTTCTTCACTATTCATAATCAAAATTCCAAATAAAAAAGAAATGGCATATGCAAACATAAAAATAAATTTCTTTTTCATGCTCACATATACCATTATTCCAAGAAAAATAACCACCAAAATAAAAGTCAATAACCACTTTGACTTTTCTGACGATGTAAGCTCTCCATGCAATATCGCCATAACAACCATGACTGTCGGTCGTTTTAGAATTTGTTGGTACAAATTTTCCTCCGCTTATTATTCTATTAATGTTAAGTTTCTTGTAAACAACTGATCTAAAGTTATTTTTCCATACAAATTAAATTCTGTTTCACCATCTATACTTATCTGAACTTTATTTATATATGATAATTCAACCAAAGAATTTACTATGGAGTATATCATAACCTCGGCTTTTACTGATGTTGCTTTGTCCAAAAATGAACTGTCTAAATTCAAATAGCATATGCCATCCTTAGTATTTATACTCAACATTTCTGTGCTACTTGGCAGTGTTTTATAATTATCCGTAGAACTTGGCCCTTTTATCAGCTTTTCAACAATGAATTTTTCCAAAGGTTCATTACTTGGATAAATACCTGAATAAATCTCCGTTGTTAATTTATTTCCCGATTTATTTGCAAAATAAAGTGTTATCGTTGTAACATCGTAGTTATTGATTGTATTTCCTATCTTATCTACGAAATCCGACGACTTCATATTTCCAACCGTATAACCTAATGCATCCTTTAATGGTTGCTCATTAACATATATACCTACATAATCTATATCCTCTATCTGAGTTAAAGTT
>JAVBUL010000167.1:0-28561 GCA_031555415.1 Lachnospiraceae bacterium
AATTTTTGTATATCCACTTGGAACTGTACTTGTTCCTTCTGTTGGAGCCGTATCTGTTGATGCGTAAATATTATAATCATATGTACGTGCACCTGATTTTGACTCGAATTCCAAGTCAATACTACTAATATTACATTCTGCTCCTAAATCAACACATAGCCATTCTGGATATTTTGCATCCCATGCTTGAGCACTATCTTTTGTTTTAGCAACCCACCATGTTCCTCTATCACCATCTACTGCATTTACTGCATGTGTATCTACACCCTGTGATGATGTTCCTTCTTCGCTACTGCAATAAACTGTTTTGTTAAGAGAGAGGTTTGATACTATCTGTGTACCATAAACTGCAAGTTCATAAATAGACGCCGCCTGCCATTTTTGCCCTGGATCATACTGATTACAGCTAACAATTTCCACCAAAATATATCTAGCAGTTTTGTCTGTAAATGTTGCTTTAGTCTGCACTCCTGATTCTGTATTACTTGTTTTTTCGAGAATTTTTGTATATCCACTTGGAACTGTACTTGTTCCTTCTGTTGGAGCCGTATCTGTTGATGCGTAAATATTATAATCATATGTACGTGCACCTGATTTTGACTCGAATTCCAAGTCAATACTACTTATATTATATTCTGCGCCTAAATCAACACATAACCATTCTGGATATTTTGCGTCCCATGCTTGAGCACTATCTTTTGTTTTAGCAACCCACCATGTTCCTCTATCACCATCTACTGCATTTTCTGCATGTGTATCTACCCCTTGTGATGATGTTCCTTCTTCACTACTGCAATAAACTGTCTTGTTTAATGCAAGATTCACTTCGTCTGGTTCTGCTGCATTTGCACTTTTAGTGCCTGGAACATAAAGTCCTGTAAAGCACAAGTCAGCTGCCAATACAAAAGCTAATATTCTCTTCCATTTTTTATTTCTCATGTAAAATATTCCTCCTATATTTTTTTTATTTTTTATTAAATACCATCCCTAAATTATTACATTAAAAAACCTCCTTCACCACATAGTAAACAGCAGCAATATTTAATCCTATTATTCTTTTAAATGCGTAATTGTAACCGCTTACATTTTATACCGTCATTATACAATACATTTTCAAAGAATGCAAGCTATTATTACCAAAATATTAATCAAATATTGGTAAGCGTTTACAGTATATCCAATAAAACGCAAAAAACTGCCAAACTTATACACGTCTGGCAGTCATTAATTAAAAATCTATTTGGTTTATATAAAATTGTTGCTATATATTCACAACACCTTCCAAGATTAGCTTTAAAAACTTTGTATCTCTCATCCTGGATTCTTCATTTAGTACTTTAAGGTTACTTTCATATGCTTCCTTAATATCCACCCAGGCTAATCTAAAATCTCTTTCCACTTCACTCTGACTCCTATTACACTCTACAGTTTCATCTTTTACAGAGCAACTATAATAATATGAATAACAAATATACTTTTGATTTTCGTTCTTTACGTCCTTCCTCATCTCAATAACCTCTCCCAACTCCTTCACAGATTCTTCAATTACGACCAATCCTACTTCTTCCTGCACTTCTCTAATTAAAGCCTCAACTTTCGTTTCCCCCTCTTCAATACCGCCTCCGGGAAATTTATACTCTCCATTGCTTCCCTTTTGCAATGCAATCAAATTATCCTTAACTATAATCGCACGAGAACCATACCTTTCAAAAACAGGCATTGTTTCATTATAATCCTTCTGATCCAAAATCATTAATTTTTCCATTTAATGCTTCCCCTCCCTATATCACTAATCATCTTTTACTTTTTTTTATTTTACCACATTGTATTTAGATATGTCACTAAAATTTAAAATTCAAAAGGAGTGTGATTCACTAAATCACACTCCTATATTAGTCTTTTTATGCTTCAACTGATGATGTATTTGCAGTTTTATAATCTGCGAATTTTTGTTTTACCGCGTCGGCTGTCTGCTTTGAAATATCTGGTAACGATCTGCCCCAAGCCTTTGTAGCCTGCTTAAATCCTTTTTCAAACGCTTCTAACATCTTATCCATCTTAGATGAATCTCCGCCAGTTAATGCCTTTGCCATTTCAAAAATACGATCTGATGTTTGGTTCACTCCCCAATATCCATCTTCTGATATAGCATCCTTAGCTGCCTGTGCTGTAGCTGCATCTACTTTAAAATTACCGCTTGCAAGCATTTTCCACATATCATCTGAATTCTTTGCCGCAAATCCTTGCTTGCTTAGCATGCCTTGCACCATGCTCTTAAAGCTGTCAATTTGTGATTGATTATCAGCCTTTAATTTTTCAACAAGTGCTGCCCTATCACTTTCAGTCATCGTAGAGTTATAAACCACCCCACTCGAATTACTTTCTTTTGTTTCTTTTGTAGCTTCTTTTGCTTGTGCCTTTGATGCATTTTTAGATTGCTCATAGGCTGTTGCACCATAAGTATGTGCATTTGATACGCCATTTACGCTCATATTACCTCCGTTCTGTCACCATCCATGTGACCTGTGCCGCGGGAGATTGTCCCTTCCTTGGTCCAAAAATCTCTCTTGTTCTCCAATATTTAGATTTTCTTCATCATATGTATCGGCAGAGTGCGCAAAAAACTTTATACCTATTTTTCAATATTTATAATAATTGTTTCTTCTTGATTGTCAATATGCTTCATAGTAGCATTTCTACCAGCATCTTTGTCACCTTTTGCCAATGCATCAATTATCATCTCATGCTCTTTTACAAGATTATTTCTTATTTCACTCTCTTTAATATACTCAAGTCGATATCTGTACATCTGCTCACGCAAATTGTTTAGTATCTGTATTAACCTATTATTACCTGTGGCTTTATATATTATATCGTGAAATTTCACATCTGTAACCGCTATTTCTGTAAGGCTGTTCTTCTTGATAACTACTTTAAATTTCTCTAAATTCGCTTTAAGCTCGCATATTTCTTCTTTGGTAATCCTCTCACACGCCAGCTCTATTGCTAAATTTTCCAGTACTTTCCTTACTTCTAATACATCTTTTAAGTCTTCAATAGTTATACTTGCGACTTCCGCACCTCTTCGCGGTGTCATAACTACAAGGCCCTCAAGCTCTAATTTTCTTATAGCCTCTCTTATAGGAGTTCTGCTTACTCCCAGCTTATCTGCCAGTTTCACCTCCATCAGTCTTTCACCCGGTTCAAGTTCCCCTGTTAGTATAGCATTTCTCAGAGTATTAAAAACCACATCACGTAGTGGCAGAAGTTCATCTCCCTCAGCGTTCATCAGACTAATATCTTTCATCTCCACTACCTCCGTCAGTAATGTATACTTGCCTGCATACTTCTTCTTCTTTTAAAGCATTATAAGCATTTCTTGCAATATCTATATCCTCAAATAGTCCAAATATCGTAGGACCACTTCCACTCATCATTGCATTTGTAGCTCCAAGTCCCTTCATCATACACTTTATTTCTTCTATAACAGGGTACTCTTTTAGTGTCACCGTTTCTAAAACATTTCCTAGTTTTGAGGCCATCAACTTAAAGTCATCATTATTGATGGCTTCAATGATACCATCAATGTCCGGATGTTCCTCCAGCTCATCTACACATAAATTTCCGTATACCAGCTTTGTCGATACACTAATAGCAGGTTTTGCTAAGACTACGTAACAAGGAGGCATTGACTTTATAGGTGTAAGTTTTTCTCCGATGCCCTCAGCCAGCGCAGTTCCTCCCAAAATACAATATGGAATATCCGCTCCAAGTACCACAGCTCTATCCATTAATTGTTCTTTTGAAAGTCCCAGCCTAAACATCTTATTTATTCCTATAAAAACTGCTGCCGCATCAGCACTTCCACCCGCCATACCTGCTGCCACCGGAATCATTTTTTTTATCTTTATACTGACATCTTCACATATGCCAAACTCTTCCATAAGCAAATAAGCTGCTTTATATGCTAAATTATTTTCATTAGTTGGAAGATATTTTAAATTGGTCTCAATACTAATCTCACCCGGCTTACTTTTGCTCCTACCAAGTCTTCTTATCTCTATGCCATCATATAAACCTACAGATTGCATTATCATTTTTACTTCATGATAACCGTCCTCACGTTTTCTGATTACATCAAGCCCTAAGTTTATCTTCCCATGTGCCCTAACACGCACCACATCAAAGTATCCTTGTTTCATTTATCTTTATACCGTGCCTTTCAGAATTAACCCATGCTACATTATATCGTCATCATTTTCTGCGGTCATAAATTCCCTACCTGATACTCGTTTCTTTACTCGTTCTGCTTCAACCATATCCGAAAGCATATTCTTTACTGCTTCTGCCTTTTTTATCCTCTTTATATCAAACTCAGGCGTAGACTTATCTGCTGAACATACATGAATAGTTCCCAGTCCCCATAATCTCTCTCCTAAACTTCTTTTAAGAGTAAGGTCCATAATTCGATACAAACGCACTTCTTCTTCATTCAAACTAAATATTCCTGAACGTATTAATAGTTTTTCATCTGTAAGTCTATATTTTGTAAATGTCCATGGAAGACCAAAAATTATTCTTTTCTTATCTTCCCATTTGTATTCACTGCTTTTATCCTTTCCCATATTTCCTCCTTACATCATTGCATTAATCATTGCCAATACTTTTTCACCAAGCTTTGCTGACTTTTCATCTGCATCACTAAGACTTGTTCCTTTTACTCCATAGTAAAACTTAACCTTTGGCTCTGTTCCTGATGGTCTAACGCATAGCCATGCATCATCAGTAAGATCATAATAAAGCACATTTGAAGATGGAAGACCGGTTGGTGTAACTTCTCCTGTCTCCATATTTTTAACTGTATCTGCTTTATAATCTCTTGCAGAAAGAACTGTATAATCTCCAACTACCTTAGGTGTGTTTTCTCTAAGTCCATTGAGAATATCCTGTATCTTTTGTAAACCTTCAATTCCCTTTAATGTTATTGACTTTACATCATCCTTGTAATAACCATATTTTTCATACATGTCAATCATAGCATCCCACAATGTCTTTCCTTGTTCTTTGTAATATGCTGCCGCTTCACAAAGTGCCATAGTAGCTACAATCGCATCCTTATCTCTTGCATGTGTTCCAATAAGACATCCGTAACTTTCTTCAAATCCAAACAAATATGTACCGCTATTATTATTTTCAAATCCTAAAATCTGCTGTCCGATAAATTTAAATCCTGTTAATACTTCAATAAGCTTTGCATTATATTCTTTTGCAATTGCATCTGCCATATTTGTAGTAACAATAGTCTTTATTAATGCTCCGTCTGCCGGTATTCCTGACTGTGCCTTAATCTGACTAAGCTCGTACTCAGCTAAAAGACATCCTGACATATTTCCTGTAAGGGTTATATATTCACCTGTTTTTGCATCCTTTACATATACTCCAAGTCTGTCTGCATCAGGGTCAGTCGCCAATACAAGATCTGCATCCTTTTCTTTAGCCAATTTAAGCGCAAGTTCAAATGCTTCTTCTGCTTCAGGGTTTGGATAGCTTACTGTAGGGAACTCACCATCTGGTAATTCTTGTTCCGGCACAACATATACATTTTCAAATCCAAGTTCATCCAAAACTCTTCTTGCAGGAATATTTCCTGTTCCATGAAGTGGTGTATATACAATCTTAATATCCTTTTGCATCTTTTGTATGCTACTTAGATTTTTAACCTGCTTTTTAAGCTCTACCATATACTTGTCATCTATTTCTTTACCGATAACGACATACATTCCGTTTGATTTTGCCGCTTCTTTTTCCATAGTCTTAACAGTAGCATAATCTGTTACTGCCTTCACTTCTGACATAATTCCTGAATCATGAGGTGGTGTAATCTGCGCACCATCTTCCCAATATACCTTGTAACCATTGTACTCTGGTGGATTATGGCTAGCTGTAATATTTATACCTGCTATACAGCCTAATTCTCTTACTGCATATGATAATTCCGGTGTTGGTCTAAGTGAATCGAATACATATGCTTTAATTCCATTTGCCGCTAGACAAAGTGCTGCTTCATCTGCAAATTCAGGTGACATTCTTCTTGAATCATACGCAATCGCAACGCCTTTAGCCTGCATATCTTGTTTAATAATATAGTTTGCAAGACCTTGAGTAGCCTTTCTAACTGTGTAAATATTCATTCTGTTTACACCTGCACCAATTACACCTCTAAGACCTGCTGTACCAAATTCTAGTTCTGTATAAAATCTATCTTCAATCTCTTTTTCATTTCCTTCTAATGCCTTAAGTTCAGCCTTTGTTTCCTCATCAAAATATGGATTGTTCAACCATTCCTTATATAATTCATTATAATTCATCTCATTTACCCGTGTGTATTACCACACTTTCCTTTCTTTTTTTCATATTTTAATAATTATTCGCTTAATTCCATCGCTGGAAGTGTGAGCGTTACATCCTTTGTATCATCTGAAAATTCGGTATTATACACAACTGTATCATATCCTGTCTGCCTAAGTATCATGACATGACTTCCTGAAGCCTTTGTAAAACTTACAGGAATGGTGCCTACAAAAACACCGTCAAGATATAAGCTAGCTCCTTCCGGAGTAGATATCGTTACTTTGTTATTATACGTCGTATTCGCTACCGTTGTAGTTGTTTCAGCAGCAGTCGTTTCATCGCTTGTACTGCCTGATACATCAAATGTTTTATTTATATAAATCGAATCCACTGTGAGATATGCTGTATAATCATCATATAAATTCGACCTTATAACTACTTTATGTTTTCCGTATGACAAGTCAACAAGCTCTGTATAATCAACTTTTGTTCCGTCTATATACATACTGGCTTCAATGCCATCCGGCTTAACTGTAAAATTCACTGAACCGTTTCTTATAACCTCTCCTTGAAAACTGCTGAGGCTGACGGTCACTTCATCATCTCTTAAAACTGTTACACTTGTTGAACCACCCACACCACTTTTTGATGCAGTAAGCGTATATTCACCCTCAGGTGCTACAATTATCATATCTTCTGTGATAAGAGTCATTATGCTCGTACCAACTTCTACGATACCACCAACCATATTCACTGTGTCTGTAAGCTTTATATATCCATGTCCTACATCCACAATAACAGAATAAATCTGTTTATCTATACCCTTTACAATAAGCTTATCTACCGAGCTTACTTCTCTGATATCGATATTTCTCCCTTTAGAGTTTACAAAAAGCATCTCGTCATACTTATAGGAAACTCCGCCTATCTCTATTTTATTATTGTCATAATCGACTTTCCACTTTGTAACAGTCGTATTTTCCCAAGCAGTATCCGATTCTTTGATTGCAATCAGCTTCTGTGTCCCTCCGACATAGTATACATCTGCAACTTCACCTATCATCATCTGACTCATCAGCAATTCGCTTCCATACTTATTCTGGATACTTGTCCCTGAAGTATAATTAAGAATATATTTGTTTCCATCCTTTATACTCTGAACTGCAATTTGCGACTTATCTGTGTCTATAGATGTAATAATTATCAAATCTTCACTACTGTATCTTTTTTCTTTATCAGTCGTAGTTTCACTCTCAGATTCATTACCGTTAAGCCCTGCGGATGTTTTACCATTGTTTTTTTTCTTTACGCATCCTACAAACAGTAATGACATTGCCATTAGCAACATCATAAATAATATAAACGTCTTTTTATTCTTCATTTTTATGGCCTTTTTTCTTTACTATAAATCCCTTATGCGACTTTATAACCTAGTAGTATTGTATACCAAATACCATAAAAAATCAAGAAGTTTATAAGAAGCATTCTACATGCTCCTTATAAACTTTTCCTTCTTTTGCTGTTGATGATAAACCCTGTTTAGCTTCTCAACATTTTTGTCAGGAATCCATGATTTATTACTATTATAATAATGATTTACAATCTTCCAAAATTTTTCCGGGTAATGTATCATTACTTTTAACAACTCGTATTCATTATCCGATATAGTTTTAACATTATCATATGCTTCTATCAATCCATGACCAATGCTAATATCCCAATCATATTTTTCCATGACCTTTCTAAGAAATAGATATAAGTCGCTGATTTGCACTCCCACTGCACTTCTTTCAAAATTTACAATGGCTGTTTTTCCTTTATCAAAAATAATATTATGATAATTGAAATTGCCATGACAAATACTACCTTTTTCTTTTGCATCTTCTCTAAGGCTTTCATACCCTGTTTGTTTGAGTAACTCAAGCACTTCCATTGCACAATCATAAAACTCTTCAAAATGCCTTAGTACATCATACTCAAAACCTGATTTTCTTTTTCTGCCTCTTATGTATGTACGTACCCTTTTTAGCTCTAAATTATGCTTTTTATACTCATCTTCTAAGCTTTCTGATATCGGAAGATTACTACACTCATCAAATTTTGACTCTCGTAAAATATTATGTAATAATGCTAATGCTTTAACACTTTCATATATACAGCTTTGACTTTTAACATCACATTCATTTCCGCAAAACCAGTTTGTAACAATGTGTTTTGTACCGCCTATATCAAGTGAAAATAATGAGCCCTCTTTATTTGGCACTATAAAATCTACATTTTCAAATCCGTTCTTACATATATAATTTAATAATGAGTTTTCATATTCAAGTCTGCTATACGCTCCAGAGTACTCCATTATTCGTCTATAACCTTTGTCAGTCTCTATAATTGTTGCACCTCTGCCTCTAAGTGTTCTTGTTGCCATTAAGTCATATTGCTCTAGCACTCCTGCCCCTTTGTCAATCACTAAAAATTCCTCCCTCAAAGTATTTTGATATTCTATACTATGAAAAAGGAATTTAATTTATGATTTTATTTTATTTGCAATTTGTAATAATGTTTCTTTATCGTTCAACTTCGGATTTTCCAAAACAGCGTGTAATAGTTTTTTCAACATTATTCCAAGTTCTTTGCCTGATGCTATTTCTCTTTCCTTTAAATCATTTCCATTTAAAGCAAGCTCTGACATAGACAGACAATCACCTCTACTTTTTATCACAGAGTAAACATACATAACTTCATCCAATACTGTATTACTCATATCTCCAATTAGCATACGATATGGAATATAATAAGTTTCAAATATATCTACTCCTATTTCTTGCACCGCCATCCTAACTGATATTTCATCACTTTCCAGCTTATAGTCCTTATACTTTTTAAGTCTACTGCATATTCCAACTGTTTTATTATCAAACTTCAAGCTTCTTAATGGCTCAATTGCACTTACATACGTTATAAACAACGCCCATCTTATATATTGGTCCTTTGGAGAGTATTCTAACGCCTCTATCATCATTTCATAATCATCTGCCAAGTAATCTTTATCTTCATCCTCAAATATCCATTTCATTATGCCTGTTTGGTATAAATCTCTAATTTTATTTAAGCCATCTGACATTATTAATTTCTTTAGCTCTGCTTGAATTCTTTCCCTGCTTATTTTTCTAAGCGTTGATGCCAAATCTTCTACAGCTTTTTTTGTTTCCTCTTCTATTTCAAATCCTAAAACAGCCGCAAAACGAACAGCTCTCAGTATTCTTAGTGCATCTTCTGAAAACCTTTCCTCAGGGTTACCAACGCAATTAATAATCTTATTGTTTATATCTTCTATTCCACCAAAACAATCAATAAGCCCTGTTCTATCATTATAAGCCATCGCATTTATAGTAAAATCTCTACGTTTCAAGTCTTCTATGAGATTTGATGTGAAAATGACCTCTTTTGGATGACGCCCATCCTCATATTCTCCGTCAACTCTATATGTTGTAACCTCATATCCTATGCGCTTAATCATAACCGTCACAGTTCCGTGCTTTATACCTGTATCAATTGTCTTGTTAAACAGCTCTTTTACTTGCTCTGGTTTTGCTGAAGTGGTAATATCCCAGTCCTCAGGATTTTTCCCTAAGATACTATCTCTTACACATCCACCTACTGCGTATGCTTCATATCCCGCATCTTCAAGTATGTCAATAATACTCTTAACGCTTGATGGCAATTCAATTTTTATCTCTTGAGACTCCATCCTGCTCCTCCCAAAGTTTATAACTATATCTTGAATCTGTATCCCACACCCCATATAGTCTCGATGTACTGTGGATTCGATGTGTCATACTCAATTTTCTCTCGTATTTTCTTAATGTGTACCGTTACAGTCGCGATATCACCAATAGAATCCATATCCCATATTTTCTGGAATAACTCTTCTTTTGTAAATACATGATTAGGATTTGACGCCAAAAATGTAAACAAATCAAATTCCTTTGTTGTAAGCACCTTCTCTTCATCATTTACATATACTCTACGTGCCGTTTTATCTATCTTTACTCCACGTATTTCAATAATATCGTTTTCCTGTGCACTACTTCCAATAAGTCTGTCATATCGTGCAATATGAGCCTTAACTCTTGCCACTAACTCACTTGGACTAAAAGGTTTTGTTATGTAGTCATCTGCTCCAAGACCTAAACCTCTTATTTTATCTATATCATCTTTTTTAGCTGATACCATAAGTATAGGAGTATTTTTATTATCTCTTATTTTTTTACATATTTCAAATCCATCGACATTTGGAAGCATTAAGTCTAATATAAATAAATCAAAATCCTCTTCTAACGCTCTAGTAAGTCCTATGTCTCCTCTATTTTCAATGCATACCTCGAATCCACTGATTTCAAGATAATCCCTCTCTAACTCAGCTATGCTCTCCTCGTCTTCAACTATCAATATCCTTTTGTTTTCCATCGCCATCAACATCCTTTCTTTTTCTTTCATTAGCATTTGCTTTTTTTAATATAAAATGTATTGAAAGTCCTGTGTTCTCTTTACTAAATGCCCATATTGTGCCACCGTGAACCTCGATAATCTTTTTAACAATAGATAATCCGATTCCACTACCACCCTTTTTAGAGTTTCTCGAAGTATCTGCTCGATAAAATCTCTCAAAAATATATGGCAATCCCTCCGGGGAAACTCCCTTTCCATTATCCTCAAATTCAAAATGTACATATTCGCCTTGGTCTTTTATCCTAATAATTATAACACCTCGCTCTTTATCATTATATTTCAAAGAGTTGCCTATTATATTATTTATAACACGTCTAAGCTGTTCAGGATCTGCCATAACGCAAGTATCTTTTGCTATATAATTAAAATATGATACAAGAAATGAACTATTTTCAAGTTCCATCTTTAATTCTTCTAAGCAATCTTCAAAATACTCTGCCACATTTAACTTAATAAAATTATATGGAATCGTATTTGTATCTATCTTTGAATAAACTGTAAGCTCACCGATTAACCTATCCATTTCATTAGCTTTGTTGTATATGGTTTTTATATATTTATTCATCTTTTCAGGTGTATCTGCTACACCATCCATTATACCTTCAACATAACCTTTTATAGCTGTAATCGGTGTTTTAAGGTCATGTGATATATTGCTTATCAGTTCTTTGCTTTCTGAATCATATTGCATATTCTCATCTATAGATGCTTTTAGGTATTTTCTCATATTTTCAAACGAATCACATAGCTCACCAAATTCATCGTTTTTGGAAGTTTCTATTGTAAAATCAAGATTGCCGTCTATAATATCCTTTGTTGCTTTATTTAAATTTCTTATCGGCTTTAACACTCCTTTATATATCCATAGTGTTAAACAACTTCCAAGAACAATCATTATCAATATACATGCAATAACAAATTCCCAAATAAATATTTTTACTTCTGGAAGTATATGATTAGTTTCAACAGCAATATACACGGTTCCCACACTATTGTCATTATCCGCATATACCATAGGCTTAACAAGATATTTTGCATCACCATTTCCAACATAATATGTAGATACTGAAACATCTTTTTCTTGTGTATATATAGGCAATAGTGACGTTATATCTGCATCTCCCTCCCTCATCCCGTTATAGATAAAATCACCATTATCATATACAATAATATAGGCAGGTATATGTCCAAAATCCCTGTTTACAGAATTTAGAAACTCAACATCTTCAAAGTCCGCTTGTCCAATATCATTTAGCCCTATAAGGTATTCCCTTAAAGACTCAGTCACTATATCAAGCATCCTTGTCGTATTTAAAATATTTAGATAATCTTTTACTTTTACATTGTATCTATCTTCTATCGCTTCCATACGATATTTTCCAAGCGCAAGCAAAAACATAAAAACAAGCGTCATTGGCACTACAATAATTACAATAAATGAAATTTTAAGTTTTGTTGCTAGTTTCAAAATCTTACGCCCTTCCAAAATATATTATCTAAATAGAAGTATAGCACAGTTAAATACTACTACATAATTAACTTTTTATAAATTTGGTAAACTCTATTGTCGAATCTCTGACAATTATAAATATTAATGGACCGACAAACATTCCTACAAACCCAAGCAGCTTATATCCTGCATATATCGAAACCAAAGTCATCAAGGGATTTATACCTATTTTATCTCCAATAAGCTTTGGCTCCATAAATTCTCTAGTAAAATAGCATACAAGAAATACAGTAAACACTATTGCTGCATTTACAAAATTTCCTGCCATAATATAGATAACGGTCCACGGAACCAGTACTGTTCCCACTCCAAACAGTGGAAGTGCGTCAAAAACGCCTATTATTATTCCTAATAATAAAGCATATTTATTTCCCATTATCATAAATCCAACAATACATTCAGCAGCAATACAAGCCATAATGATAAATTGTGCCTTTACATATGCCTTCATAACCATAAATGTTTTTTTCACAACAAATGCTGTTTCATTTTTAAAAGTATACCCTTTTAAATATTCTTTTATCTTGTCCATATCCTTTACAAACAAAAATAAAGAAACTATCATTAATGCCGCTCCAATTAGAATTTCTATAAATCCCATTATTGCGGGAATACTTGTACCCATTATAATAGGCATAATTTTGCTTTCAATTCCCACAAGAAAATCGTTTATATTTTTATTAACTGATTCTAATATTGAATCTGTATTTGCTCCTATTGCAGCTTCTATCGCGTGACAAATATTGCATAGTATACCATCTGCTGCCGCTCTATATATATGCATATTTTCCAGAAGGGATAATATTTGATTTATAACGCTTCTAAGCAAAAAACTTGCTATCATAGCAATAACAGCCGAAATGGCTCCAAGTATAACCACTGTTCCAACCATAACATTTATCCTAAAATACTTATGTAAAAAAAGTATTACAGGACGCACCAAAAGAGCTATTGCTAATGCCATTACAAATGGGAAAAAAAGTGGCATTAAAAAGCCTACTGTAAAGTAGGATATCACCAACATTGTTATTATGAATAAAAGTATCCATATCTTTTGCTTGTATTCTAGTATTTTCTCGTTTTTATTCTTTTCTTCCATATGCTCCTCCACAAAACGTTATGCTATGAGTATTGACATTCAAGGAAAAGAATAATCATTAATTAGTTAAAGAATATATTAAATATCTCTGACTGAGGTTTTACGCTATATGAAACCTTTTTGTTTGTTGCAGGATGTTTAAATTCAAGATAATAGCTAAATAACCCTATTCCCTTTTTCTTCATATCATCATTAAAATCCTTATTATACTTTGCATCTCCATATAAAGCACATCCTCTACTGGCAAATTGCACCCTTATTTGATGATGTCTTCCTGTTAGTAATAATATATCCGCAAGAAATAAGTTATCTTTTTTATCGCAGATTTCGTAAATAAGCTCTGCTTTTTTTGCCTCTTTTTCGCCCTCTTTTGCAATTCTTGACATGTTTAATTTTCCATCTTTAATCAAGTAATCTGTGAGCTTTCCACTGCTTTGCTCCATATCATTACACAAAACGGCATAATACTTTTTCACCATAACCTTAGATGCCACTTGCGCAGATAATTTAGATGCCGCTTCTTTATTTTTTGCATAAACCATTAAACCGCCCACCATCTTATCTAGTCTATGCACCACACCTACATAGGGATTCTTACAGCCATTTTCATGGAGATAGTTCATAAGTAAACTTACCATATCTTCTCCATAACCTCGCTCTACCTGTGAAGATACTCCCACCGGTTTCACACATACTATAAAATCTTTATCTTCAAAAAGTATATTTATCATTTTATCACACTATACCTTTCCTTTCTAAAATATAAAAGTAATAAACTAAATTTTTAAGTTCATACTATATATAACTATAATTTATTTTTTATAAAAACGCTAGTTGTTTATAAAAGAAGAATGGAGTCAATGCGTGAATGAGGATTTGGTGAGTGAAAAATTTATTTTTAATTTAGCTGTATCCATCGGTGAATTTCTATTAAAAAATGGTGGAGAAGTTTATCGTGTGCAAAACACAATTGAAAGAATTCTAGATGCTTATGAAATAAAAGAACATCATATAATCATTTTATCCACCGGCATTTTTGCAAGTATAGAAGATAATGCAAAAAATATTAATTATAGTGTTGTCCGTAATGTTCCTTTGGGTAATACAAATCTCGGAGCAATTACATCTGCAAACCAGCTCTCTCGTGAGCTTTGTTCATATAACTGTTCTCCGTGTGATGGATATTCACGTTTAAAAGAGTTTGAAAATGCTCCACTTATTAAATCTCATTGGCAAATACTTTCATGCGCCATGTCTTGTTCAGCCATTTGTACCATGTTTGGAGGCTCTTTTATAGATGCGTTTATAGACTTTTTTTTAGGAGCCTTATTACAGTTTTTTTTATTGAGCATGACACAAAAAGGAGCCTCTAAGTTTATCAAAAGTATTGTAGGCAGCAGTATAATTACACTTTGCAGTATTTTTGCAGTGGCTCTGATTCCTATTGCTAATGCCGATAAAATCATAATAGGAGGCATTGTTCCACTCTTACCCGGAGTTGCTATGACTGTATCTATACGTGATTTCTTTGGTGGTGATTATCTATCCGGTAGCATACATCTAATTGATGCACTTTTATCTGCCATGTCTATTGCTATTGGTGTCGGTGGTATTATAAAGCTATATATTTCATTTATGGGAGGTTTAGTGTGAACATTCTATATTTATTAAGTCAAATTATAGCCGCAACACTTGGAACTCTAGGTTTTGTCATACTTTTTAATGCGCCAAAAAGTGAATATTTCTTTTGCTCTTTAAATGGCACTATCGGATGGACCTCTTATATTATTGCTACCAATAAGGGGTTGTCTGTAATTATTTCTTCTTTAATATCTACTTTTTTGCTTACCATTATTGGAAGAATTTTATCTTCTCGAAGAAAAAAGCCTCTTACATTATTTCTTATTCCCGGAATCTTTCCTATAGTTCCAGGAGCAGGTATATATTACACCTCTTACTACTTTATAATGAATGACTTTAACAAATTTGCATCAAAGGGCTTTGAAACTTTTAAAATCTCAGGTGCCATAGTTCTTGGAATTTTATTCGGACTTATCATTCCTCAAAAATGGTTCCACAAAATTTCTATTAAAAGAAAATGAGCTAGTTTGTTCCACAAAAAAATCGCTGCGATAAAGCAACGATTTTTTCTTGACTCTTATACTATAGATATTTCTTTAAAATTTCAACTTTGTCAAGTTTTTCCCATGGAAGATCTAAATCATTACGTCCAAAATGTCCATAAGCTGATGTTTGCTTATAAATAGGTCTTCTAAGGTCTAACATTTTAATAATTCCTGCCGGTCTTAAATCAAAGTTCTCCCTGATAATTTCAACAAGTTTATCATCTTCTATTTTTCCGGTTCCGAAAGTATCTACCATAACTGATGTAGGATATGCTACACCGATTGCATATGAAAGCTGTATCTCACATCTATCTGCAAGTCCTGCCGCTACTATATTCTTCGCTACATATCTTGCTGCATATGCTGCACTACGGTCTACCTTTGTACAATCCTTACCTGAAAAAGCACCACCGCCATGACGAGCATATCCACCATATGTATCTACAATGATTTTTCTTCCTGTAAGTCCTGAATCTCCGTGAGGACCTCCAATTACAAAACGTCCTGTTGGATTTATAAAGAAGTTTGTCTTTTCATCAACAAGTTCCTGTGGAATAATTTCATCAAAAACATATTTCTTTATGTCTTTATGAATCTGTTCTTGTGTCACATCAGGATCATGCTGTGTTGATAATACTACTGCATTAAGATGAATTGGTTTTCCGTTTTCATCATATTCAACTGTTACCTGAGTCTTTCCATCCGGTCTTAGATAGCTTAATGTATTATCCTCTCTTACATCAGTAAGCTTCTTTGCAAGCTTGTGAGCTAATGCGATAGGATAAGGCATATACTCCTCTGTTTCATTCGTTGCATAACCAAACATCATACCTTGGTCACCTGCTCCAATAGCATCAATCTGAGTATCTGTCATTGTATTTTCTTTAGCTTCTAATGCTTTATCTACGCCCATTGCAATGTCTGCTGATTGCTTGTCCAATGTAACTAGCACTGCACATGTTTTTGCATCAATGCCATATTCTGCATCTGTATATCCAATTTCTTCTACTGTTTTTCTTACTACAGCAGCAACATCAATATTGGCTTTTGTTGTTATTTCTCCCATTACCATAACCATTCCTGTTGTTGTACATGTTTCACATGCAACTCTGCTCATTGGATCCTGCTCCATAAGAGCATCTAATATTGCATCTGATACAGCATCACAAAGCTTATCCGGATGTCCTTTTGTAACTGATTCTGAAGTAAATAATCTTTTTTCCATTTTTTAATCTACCTTTCTTTTGTTGTTCGTATTTAAAAAAAGTCCTCAATAACGAGGACTCGACTTTTCTATAATCAAATCCTCTTATTGCTCGACCTATATTTCTATAGGTATGCTAAATATGCTTTATCATTTAGCATTTTATTCGCTCAGGTAGGCACCTTCCATATGGGGTTGCCGGGCTTCATCGATCCTTGTATCTCCACCGCTCTGAATAAGAGAAATTATTTATGAACTTTTTCTATATCTTCATAGTATTACTAAGCACTCTTATTGTCAAGAGTTTTTTAGCTAACTTTCATTTTAAATTTCTGTACATCTCTATCATCACTTACTATTGATATTTTTGCACCGAGAGTTTCCAGCTTATCTATGAAATCTTCGTAACCTCGCTGTATATACTGCACGTCTTCTACTTCCGTGAAGCCTTCTGCACTTAATCCGGCCAAAACAAGTGCTGCTCCTGCACGTAAATCAGGTGCATCAACTTGTGCTCCTGTGAATTTCGAAACACCTTCTACAACCGCAACATTTCCTTCTACCTTTATATTAGCTCCCATTTTAGCAAGCTCATCTACATACTTAAATCTACTATCAAAGATACTTTCAATAACGGTACTTGTTCCTTTTGCAAGTGCCAATGTTACCGTCATCTGTGGCTGCATGTCAGTAGGAAATCCTGGATATGGTAATGTCTTAATCTGTGTGCTCTTATACTTTCCGTTACTTATTACTCTTACTGCACTATCGTATTCTTCTATACTACAGCCCATTTCATATAATTTTGCAGAAATGGCTTCTAAATGTCTTGGAATTACGTTTCTAACAAGAATATTTCCATTTGTTATCGCTGCAGCACACATAAATGTTCCTGCTTCAATTTGGTCTGGTATAACTTGATACTCTGACTTATGTAGTTTTTCTACACCCTTTATACGAATAACATCTGTTCCGGCACCTTTTATATTTGCACCCATGCTATTTAGCATATTTGCCATATCTACGATATGTGGCTCTTTTGCTACATTTTCCAGTACAGTTCTTCCTTCTGCAAGTGCAGCCGCACACATAACATTAATAGTCGCACCTACTGACACTGTATCAAAGAATATATGACATCCTTTTAACGCCTCTGCACTTGCAACTATCATTCCATGGTCTATCTTTACTTCGGCTCCAAGCATTTTGAAACCTTTAATATGCTGATCTATAGCTCTTGTTCCTAAATTACATCCACCTGGCATAGTTACTTCGGCTCTTTTATATTTTCCAAGTAATGCTCCAAGAAGATAGTATGATGCCCTCATCTTTTTTATATGTTCATTGTCCGCTACCACGGTGTTTATAGTGCTACCGTTTATCTCTACATTATGTCTGTCGATTCTTTTTACTGTTGCTCCGATGCCTTCAATTGCATCAATTAAAACATTTATATCGTTTACATCTGGTAAATTTCCAATTTTAACTACTTCATCAGCCATAACTGCTGCCGCCAAAATAGGAAGTGCCGCATTTTTAGCGCCACTGATTTCAACTTCGCCCTCTAAAGGTATTCCACCTTTTATCACATATTTTTCCATCTATTTCTATTCCTCCGCATTGAAGTGTCTATGTACATAATATATGTCACTTCAATATCTATGCCTTTTTATAAAAACGTATTCATTAATTTCCTAATATATAAATAATCAAGATATATGTTTTTACACATACATCTTGATTATATCATAATCTTTCTATTTGTAAAGTTTTAATTTATTACGATTAATTCAAATAGTCTAATGGATTAACTTTTGAACCGTTTACAATGATTTCAAAATGCACATGAGGTCCGGTACTATTTCCAGTATTTCCGGAAAGTCCGATTTTTTCACCCTGAGTAACGTATTGACCTACATTAACAAGAATTTTACTCATATGAGCATAACGTGTCATAGTTCCGTTTGAATGCTGTATAACTACTGCATATCCGTATCCACCATTCCATCCTGCTTGTACAACCGTTCCACCACAAGATGCCATAATTGTTGTACCTACTGAACATGCCCAGTCTACGCCAGCATGAATAGTTCCCCATCTTGCTCCATATCCTGAAGAGAACATTCCTCCTGATATTGGCTTGATAAACGTAGGAGGTGTAAGTGTACCCACTTCAACAACCCTTGCAACTGCCTCTGTTATAACTGACTGGTCAATGATTTCTCTTGACTCCTCTGTGCCATTAACATATTTTACAACTGCAACAACTTCTCTATATCCTTGGCTTCCTTCGTTTAATACATTTGAATATGTTGTATACTGATTGTCATTATAAACATATTCTACTGCAACGTCATAATTTTCCTTATAAACCTCTTGTTTATTTACCACTACTGATAATTCCGGTTCTGGAATAGTAACTACGATTCTATCGCCTATCTGAATATTAGTTTCTTCATTGTAATCTGGATTCATTGAAAGTAATTTCTCAAGTGTAAAGTTAAACTTATCTGAAATACCATACAATGTATCGCCTTCTACTACTTCATATATTTTATTTTCTTCTTTATCTTTTGTAACCAGTTCAATAGCTTCTTCTAAAGAAGTAATCTGCGAACCTGCCACATATGTTTCTATAATTTCTACGTCTTCAGCAAACTCAATGCCTATAACCTTATTCTCCGGTTTAACATCTTGTGTTACTTGTGAATTTGTTCCATTTGCTGTTGCAAACACTACTGGATTATTTTTATCTTCTTTATCTAATTTAACAACATCATATGATATATATGACATTCTTGAGTTCATACTATCTGTTAACATAGTAGAAAATGAATTATCAGTATCATATTTACTCTTTGCTGCATTTAAAAGCTCTACTACTTCTTCTTTTGATGCTAATGTAACTGTAAAACCATCTATGTCTACTACATAAGCCTTTTCTTTCACTTCTACTGAAGATTCTTTTAATAAATTATACATCTTGTCTACAAGAACTTCTTCACTGACTTTTTCACCATAAAGCTTGTCTTCTTCGTAAACTGTTAAATCATAATCTATATATATTGAAGCTTCATTTTCATTTTCAATCATGCGTCTAGCTTCTAAATATGCTGTATCCGCTATTTGTTTATCTTGTACTGCCCCTAATTTTTCACCATTAAAAACTATAGTATAATAACCCTCATCTGCTTGTGATAGGGAACCAAACCAAGGAAATGCAAGTATCATTCCTGCACATATAATTCCAGCTGATTTGATATATGTTAATTTAATTTTTTTGCTATATTTTGTAATACGCCTCATAATACCTCTCCATTTGTTTTGAGTAATCACTGTGTAATATTTACGTAACAAAGACTATTCTATCAGTAAAACACTTTTTTGTAAAGGTTTTTATTATATTTTTAGATATTTTAATATCTCTTCTGCTATACTGCTTACTGTTTGCCTAATGTCTTTGCCTGTTTCGTCAACTATTACATCCGCATACTTTTCATATAATGGTGCTCTTTCATTATATAGCTGCTCAAGTGTCTGCCCATCTCTCATAACTACACCTCTTCCCTTTAAATCTCCAAGCCTCTTTTCTATATCCTCATAAGATGCTTTTAAGTAAACAACTATTCCCATTTCTTTAAAATGCATCATCGCTTCCTCTCCATAAACAACACTTCCGCCTGTTGCAATTATAGACTTGTCTACTTTAATACCTGCATTTATTTTATTTTCAATCTCAATAAATTTATCTATTCCTTCAGATTCAATTATGTCTTTTAGCAATCTTCCTTCTTGTTCTTGAATAACTAAATCCGAATCCAGAAATTTGTATCCTAACACTTTTGCTAGCACAACTCCGGCTGAACTTTTTCCAACTCCCGGCATCCCTATTAGTATTATATTCTTTTTTTCCATGGTTTATACTTTTTTCCTCTTTGCAAATTGTAAACAACTTTTTTTAGTTTACATCAAATATCACTTTTTTGCAAATGATTTTAAAGACATAAATATTTGACATTTAACTTACATTAGCTTATAATATGTTAATTAGTGTTATTTTGATATTTTTAGACGTTTTTTATAGAAAGGTGGTATTATGAGAGGAACTCCAAAAAAGGAAGATTTGTTCAAAATTCCAAATATATTGTGTTATATTAGGATTTTACTAGTACCGCTATTTGTTTATTTATTTTTAAATGAGCAATATATATCAGCCGCACTCTTTGTGATCTTAGCTTCTGCAACCGATGTACTTGATGGATATATTGCAAGAAATTTTAATATGGTAACTGACTGGGGCAAATTTATTGATCCTGTAGCAGATAAACTTATGCAGTTTTCAATGCTAATCGTTACAATTTTTAAAGTTAGATGGGTTTTAATCTTAGTTATATTATTTGCATTAAAAGAAATTATATTATTGATTGTCGGAATATATATTTACCATAATAATTACAATTTAAGTGGCGCTAACTGGGCCGGAAAGCTTTGCACTGTAGTACTAGATTTAGTTATGCTTATATTTATAGCCATTCCTAAAATTCCTGATAAAATAGGACTTTTGTTAGTATTATTAGTAACTGTTTTTCTTATAATTTCATTTGTTGTTTATGTATTAGAATACAAAAAACTTTATAATAATATAAAGAAGCAAGCAAACGTATAATCATATAGAAAGTGCCAGATCATTTTAAAATTTTTAAATAATCTGGCATTTTCCTAATCTTCTTTTCTTCTATTTTCAAAATATACAAACGAATCTATTGCTCTTAAAATATCGCTAAAATTTTCTTTTGGAGCAACTTCTATATATTGCCTTAGTATCTCTTCTTCATTTCTACGATACTTACCATAGAATATATCAAATAAATTATGACCTCTAACATATATTTTTATGCTTTCCATATTCTTCTTAAGGTCCTCTTTATTGTTTATCCTTATATTCTTGGTTCTTATCATCCTCTTCACACAAGGTAGTTTATATAAATAATCTTTATATTTTTGGTAAAGAGTATTGTAAAATTCTTCTTCGCTTTTTATAACTCCAATCTTTACCATTACCGCAGGATCAAGAAAATAATTTTCGAATGAATAGTACTTAAGCACCAATACATTCTTAGGCATTACATTTGGCAAGTTATTAGGGTCCTCTTTAGACCTCTGATTATAATAACTGCAAAGCTGCTTAACTAGATATCTAGGATTCTTGCCATCACTATCCCTTATCATTAAAAATTGGTCCTTTAAATATAATTTATTTATATATTTAAGATTCGCATATGTCTTAATATTTGTACAACTATTTGTCGGAACAATTGTTATTCTTTTAAGCATTCCTTCATCATCTCGTATCTCAGAATAGTACTTTTCAAGAAGCATCGGAAGTCTATTTCCATCTTGCTTACCTTCCACTATAAACACAAAGCTTACATTCATTAAATCATTTGCAGAATAACCCAAATCATCCAATATAACATCTATATCTGTGTTTTCAATTACCTCTGTATAGTAATCCTCATTTAATACTACTTGTTTAATTTGCTTAGACGAGAAATTGAACAGCATATTTGGAGAGTACGTGGAAAACATTACTTGATTCTTCTTTGATAATCTATATAATATTTCACTTGCAGTTTTTTGAAGCTGTGGATGTAAGAATATTTCCGGATCTTCTATTATAACTATACTTGGGTCTTGGCTGTTTTCTTCAACATACGCTTCTATTAAAGACAATAGGTAAATACACTTTGTACCTGCACTCATCGTACCCAAGTTACCTTCTTTATGACGTTCTTCGTTATATATCATCGTTTTTACGTCAAGCAAACTCTTAAAATCAATATCCACTTCATATCTGACTGACTCTGTTTTAAAACCATTTTCTCTCATATGCTTATTTACTGACTTAGCAAAATTATCTAAATTTTTCTTATAAAGCTTATATTCCATAAGCATTGCTATCTCAAATAAGTTTAATTCATCCGGTGTCTTTTTCTTTATATCATCTATGCACTCGAAGCACTGGTTACAACGTTTTGAATTATCATACATACAACTTTCTTCTAAGAGCCTTTGAAAAGATTCATCATATTGGACATTTATAAGCGCCCTTTGAAATTCCTTTAAATTTCTTCTATGGTCAATATAGTAAAGATTAGGCAGATATGACGGTGGTTTCTCGCCCGAATATACTCCATCCTCATATATTTGCTTTCCATTCGGACTGACAATATAACGCACAAACTGTTCCTCGCCATTATCTAATTCTAATATAATGGCAATAACTACATCTCTTGTAGGGTCATTAAAGTGATCTGATTTAATAACAAAATCACCAAGTATCGCTCTTACCGCATCAATAACCGAGCTCTTACCTGTATTATTCTTTCCCACCAATATACATGCACTGTTTATATCCAAAATAGTAACACGGTCTATAGACTTAAAATTTTCAATACTTATTCGGCGTATTTTCATATGCACCTCCATATTTATTACTTTTATTTTTTTCTAGCCTTCTTCTTTTGCACAGAATATCCAAATTTACCTAGCTTTTGTCCTAGCATAAAGTATTCACCATGAGAATATGTCACCAATTGAGAGGAGTTTAAATTAAACCTTCCTTTATCATCCATATAACGCTCATCTATATTCACACCCAAAACTTCTGCTATAATCATATGATGTGAACCCAATTTTTTTATTTCTTTAACTTTACACTCAATATTTACCGGGCTTTCTTCAATGCCTGGTGCTTTGATATATAATGACTTATTAGGCGTCAATTTCATTTCTTTAAACTTATCAACATCTCTTCCCGATTTAACACCACAATAATCTGTTGCTCTAACTAAATCCTTAGTTGTAAGATTTATAACAAATTCTCCTGTTTCTTTTATTATATTATATGAATGTCTTTCCGGTTTGACAGAAATAGATACCATCGCTGGAAGAGTACAAACCGTTCCAGCCCATGCCACTGTTATAATATTAGGTACCTCGCCCTCCCTTGCACAGCTTACCATAACCGCTGGCACCGGATACAGCATATTACCCGCTTTCCAATTCTGTCTAGACATATTTTATATTTCCTTTCATTATTCCTTTTCAACCGTGTAATCTATACATCCAACCTCTGTTCCCACAGCCTGCCATGTACCATCTATATATTCGAAGAATACTTTTGCAGTCGCTAAATTTGTACCTTCATATTCTAGTCTTCTGCCATCTATAAGTGTTTTAGGACGCAGAGCTTGATAAGTACATGTATAACTAATATTCACTGTCAATTTATTTAGATACTCATAATCTGATATTTCGTACTCACATTTGTCAAAACTCATTGAAATAAGGCTTCTTCCATCAGATTGATTAATTTGTGATAATAACGCACTATACTGTTCATCTATTTGTTGATATTTTTCTTCATTCTCTCTTATCAATGCTTTTATAGTAGCCTTATCTCCATCCTCTAAAGCTACTCTATAAAATTCAGCAACAATATCTCTAGAATTATTTTTTACAAACTTAGCATGTTCGTTCTTTAAATCATATCCACCACTACTAGCTACATAACTAGAACCATTATCTGTCCATGTCACCAACTCTGTCTTATTATCAATAAATGGCGATGATAGTGCAATTTTATGTTCGCCTTTAAAAACTCTGCCCAAATCATAAATCACATTTCCTGTTTCTTCATTCTTACCTTTTACACAATCTGATAAATCCACTCCATCAAAAGTAACTGTCATTTCCTCAGGAGCTTCTATCTTGCAATTATTTATTATATATGTATCAACATATCCTTTCCATGTACTATAAAAAAACAATATTTTTTCACTTTGTTTCTTTATTATCATAGAGTACTTTCCTGTCTTTTCCTTCTCTTCCTCTGCCTCTGATTCCCCTTCTGTGGTCTCATCTTCCGTTTCAGGTGTTGACTCTTCTTCATCTTCTTCATAAACCAAATCATATGTGACATCCACATATGCAAACTTATCATTTTCTTTTACAAACTCAAACTCGTAATTTTCTATTCCTGTCGTTAATGCATTTCCATTCATTGCTATAGAAAATGTCTTTATATTAATAAATTTAGATTCTTCTATTTCAGTAGCCTTATACATACTATTCCAGTTTCGGTTTGCATAATATTCAAAATATTCCTTAGCGAATGTCACCGGACTTCCTTTTTGAGTCCCAACCGCTAAAAATATACCTATAAATCCTGCAATTGCAAGTACCAAAAGAGAGCTTAGAATTTGAGTAGCAATTCTAACCGGCTTCTTTTTCATAAAGACTTTTACTTTTTTTAAAATTATTTTTAATTTATTTGTTTCATATCCTTCATATATATCATATTCTATATACTCACCCCCCTCTTCTTCATCTTCTGCCACGCTTTCCCCTTCGCTTATTTCTTCTTCGATTGTTTCCCCTTCGACTATTTCTTTTTCCTTATCAATATCATCTTCCATTCTATTCATTTGACCTTTCCTCCACGCTAGATTATTCTCCCCCATCTGAGGTATCTATAGTTAATGCATCTATAGATATTTTCATCAGCTCTTTAATTTCTTCTTCTCCTAACCCTAAATGCTTTGCTAATTCCTCCAGTGTTGCTTCTCTTTCCAGCTTTTTTGCCAGCTTTGTCGATGTATCATTCAGTGCATTTATTCTATCCAAAAGATGATGAGATGTTCTACCACTTCCTATCTCCTCATTTATCGCCTCACTCATAGCTTTCCCTATTTCACTAAACAAATATTCTTCAAATCTATCAATTAATTTATCATCATTTTTATATAATAGTATAGCTTCATACAATGCCAAGTTTCCTTCTGCCACTAATTCACTTTGCGACAACGGTCCACTACAATAGTCTTTAGAAATTCTAATTACATCTTCTAGATATAAGCTTGTTATATCATTAGCTAACTTCTTTTCTCCTTCAATGTATCTAGAAAAAAGCTCTTGCTTTTTTCCCACATTCGACTCTATTTCCTTTAATTCATTTAAATACATATCATAAAATGCTTTTTCTTGTTCTGAAAGAACCTTTCCAACCACTTCTTTTTCCGTAATAACTTCTGTCGTTTCTTTTTGATAGCCTTCAATTTCCACTTTGCTTTCAATCAAGTATTTATATATAAATTCATATTGTTCTTCGTTTTCTAATATATCCTTAAGATATAAATGGATTTGATCTTTTGTTATTTTATTTCCCGAAACAGTCGCCAACTCTATTAGTTCTGCTAAGGCTTCATTAAACTCTTTCTTTTTTCCATCTACAAAATCCATTATACTTTTCCTTCCGTTGCAGATATTTGTTCAAAAATATCTTGCATTTTTTGATCTGTAAGAGCAATTACATTTGCACAATCTGCTAATTCTTCTACTATCTTATCTGCATTTGCTATACCCTTTTTATACTTAACCTGATGCTCTAATGAAGCCCAAAAATCCATAGCAATAGTTCTTATTTGCACTTCTACTCTTCTCATCATCGATTTATCTGAAAGAAATATAGGAACCTCTACAATTAAATGCAACGAGCGATATCCATTATCCTTTGGCTCTTTTATATAGTCTTTTCTAATAAGCACATTAATGTCATCTTGTTTTGTAAACATATCTGCTACACTATAAATATCTTCTAAAAATGAGCATATTACCCTCACTCCTGCCACGTCATTAAGATTCTGTTCAACAGATTCTACCGTGATTGGCCATCCGTTTTTTTTCATTTTTTCCACAATGCTTCTAGGCCTTTTAAGCCTTGAGGTTATGGAATCTATTGGATTTCTATTTGTTTTTAAAGACAGCTCATCATTTAATATCTCAAGCTTAGTCTGAATTTCCTTTATTGCACACTTATTGTATAACATCATTTCCTCAAATCTTTTTGCTTCTTCAAAAAAATGCTCCGGAACTGACGTCTTTGTATATTCATCTATTACCTTTGTTCTATTACTCATATTCACACCTATATTTTATCCTTTACTATATGTAATAACATTTCATGTTATAATATTATTACAATTCAAGGAGATGTATCCCAACACCTCCTTGACGTAAAATGCAACTATTTGACTACTTTACAAAATCTTTTACCTTCGCATATATACCATTTGCATCAAGTCCGTACTTTTCAATAAGTTTAACTGCTGGACCTGATTCACCAAATACATCATTTACACCTATTCTAAGAACCTTTGTAGGTGCATTCTCGCTTAGACAATCACATACTGCGCTTCCAAGTCCACCTATAACTGAATGTTCTTCTACTGTTACCACTTTTCCAGTTTCTTTTGCTGATGCGATAACAAGTTCTTCATCAAGAGGTTTAATTGTATGAATATTTATTACTTTTGCTTCAATGCCATCTGCCGCAAGTTTATTTGCTGCTTCTAATGACTCTGCCACACATAAACCTGTTGCAATTATAGTAACATCTTTTCCTTCTCTTAAGGTAACACCTTTTCCGATTTCGAATTTATAATCTGATGTATCATTGATAACCGGAGTTGCTAAACGTCCAAATCTAATGTATACAGGTCCTTGATGTTCTATCGCCGCTTTAACTGCTGCTCTTGCTTCTATATCATCTGCTGGGTTTATAACTACCATTCCCGGTATAGTTCTCATCAATGCTAAGTCTTCATTACACTGATGTGTAGCACCATCTTCACCTACTGAAATACCTGCATGTGTAGCACCAATTTTTACGTTAAGCTGTGGATATGCAACTGAGTTTCTAACCTGCTCATATGCTCTTCCTGCTGCAAACATAGCGAATGAACTAACAAATGGAATCTTTCCTGTAGCTGCTAATCCCGCTGCTATACCAACCATGTTACATTCCGCTATACCACAATCTATATGTCTATCCGGAAATGCCTTTTGAAATACTCCTGTTTTTGTAGCTGCTGCTAAGTCAGCATCAAGTACAACTAATTCAGGATATTCTGCGCCAAATTCTGCTAAAGCATTACCATAGCTTTCTCTTGTTGCAATTTTCTTTACTTCTGACATAAGCCTTCACCTACCTTTTCTAAATCTGCCATAGCCACTGCGTACTGCTCATCATTTGGAGCTGTTCCGTGCCATGATGCATTATTTTCCATAAATGAAACACCTTTGCCTTTTACACTCTTGAATACAATCGCTGTAGGCATACCTTTTGTAGCTTTCGCTTCATCAAATGCCGCTTTGATAGCATCAAAATCATGTGCATCCACGTTTTCAATTACATGGAAATTAAATGCTTTAAATTTATCCCCTATAGGATAAGGATTACAAACATCTTCTACTTTACCGTCTATTTGGAGTCCGTTGTTATCCACCATAACAACAAGGTTGTCTAACTTTCTATGGCCAGCAAACATAGATGCTTCCCATACCTGACCTTCTTGAATTTCACCGTCACCAAGAAGTGTATATACTCGATATGAATCTCCGCTTAACTTTGCAGAAAGAGCCATACCCACTGCTGCTGATATTCCTTGTCCCAAAGAACCTGATGACATATCAACACCCGGAATATGCTTCATATCAGGATGTCCTTGAAGATATGAGCCTATTTGTCTTAATGTTTTTAAATCCTCAACAGGAAAATAACCTCTGTTTGCTAATGTCGAATATAATCCAGGAGCTGTATGTCCCTTTGACAGAACAAATCTATCTCTATTCACATCTGATGGATTTTCAACGTTTATATTCATTTCTTCAAAATACAGATATGTAAAAATATCTGTTGC
>JAVBUL010000013.1:0-5454 GCA_031555415.1 Lachnospiraceae bacterium
GGTGAAAGCTTTACAGCACATACAACAAATGAAGTTCCATTTATACTTGTAAATGCAGACCCATCATATAAGTTAAAGGAAAATGGATGTCTTGCAGATATTATTCCAACACTTATTGATATAATGGGAATGACAAAGCCAGAGGAAATGACAGGAAAATCATTGATTGAAGTGTAAAATCTAAGATACTGAAAAGATAATAAGGGGTGATTAAATGAGGTTTCTAAGAAAGCTTATAGCATTAGTAGTACTAGTTGCTGTGTGCTTACTTGCATATGAAGTTAAGGATATATATAAGGATGCAGGTAAGAACATTGATGAGCAGGGGACAAGTACTAAAAACGAGAGTAGTACTAATGAAAATAGCGATGATGAAAAAACCGATGACAAACATATAGTAGATAGTGATGGATTATCATTACTTGTGCTTGGTGAAAATTTTATGCATGATAGCGTAATTCAAAGTGGCAAGCAATCAGATGGTTCATACAACTATGATTATATATTTGAAGGGATAAAGTCTTATATAGATAATTCTGACCTGAATATAATTAATCAGGGAAGTGTTATTGGGGGAAACTCATTAGGTGTTTCTGGATACCCATCATTTAATGCACCGGAAGAAATATGCACAGCAATGCAAAAGGCAGGTATTGATGTTGCACTTATGGCTAACAGTAGAATAAACAGCATGGGGACTGCAGCAATAAGAAACTGCTTAAATATTTGGAGTGAAAAGGCGCCAAATGTAAATATAGCCGGTATTAATGATTCAAAAGAAAATGCTCAAGATATCTTAGTTGTAGAAGTAAATGGCATAAGAGTTGCAATATTAAACTATACCTATAATGTAAATGAAGCTATTTCGGTTGAAGATTTATATATGGTTGATTTCTTATGCACTGTTAATGAAACAACAGGCGCAGTTATAGAAAATCAATTATCAGCAAAGGTTATAGATGATATAAAAAGGGCAGAAAAAACATCCGATTTTGTGATTGTATGTCCATATTGGGGTGAAGAGTATAGCTATGAGGTATCAAGCTTGCAAAAAGAAATGGCAAAGCAAATGACTGAGGCAGGTGCAGACCTCATTATAGGAACACACCCACATTATCTTGAAGATGTAGAATGGATTACATCGGATAATGGAAATAAGTCACTTTGTTATTATTCACTCGGAAATTATATATCTTCACAAAATTACACAGGAGCAATGCTTGGAGGTTTGGCAAGTGTTAAACTTAAGGTGGATAATGGAGTAGTAGTGATTGATGAAGTAAATACAGGGCTAATACCGGTAGTAACACAGTATACTTTCGATGGAAGTGAACCTGCAAATGTGGTTGGAGTAATACCTTATAGTGAATATACTGAGGAATTGGCTAACGAACATGGTATCAAAGAAAGAGGTAGTGTAAGTTTTTCAAAATCAGAATTGCAATATATTTTAAATACGTATATAGATAGTAAGTTTATAAAGTAACAAGATTTGACGTAGTCGAACTTTAAAAAGAATCATTTTCGGATGATTCTTTTTTTGTTTTTTGGGAATGCTTTATATCGTAGATAAATTATAGGAGTGTTGCAATGAAAAAGTATTTTAGAGGTTGGTATTTTAAGTGCAGTAATGATACAGATACAATAGCGTTTATTCCGGCTATTCATAGTGATGGAAGGAAAGAAAGTGCATCATTACAGGTGGTAACAAAAGAAGGTGCATACATTATTGATTATAATGAAATATGTTATGAAAGACCTAATTTAAAGGTGGTAATAGGTAAAAGTGTATTTTCATCAGATGGAATAAAGATAAATATTAAGTCAAAAGATGTTACTGCATATGGAGAATTAGAATTTAGGGATATAAATAAAATTAAGTATGATATTATGGGGCCATTTAAGTTTGTGCCTAAGATGGAATGTAGGCATAGTGTTTTTAGTATGTCCCATATTATTAATGGAAAGCTTGTTGTAAATGGAAAAAGATATATATTCAATAATGGAATAGGCTATATTGAAGGGGATAGGGGCTGTTCGTTTCCAAAGTCATATGCATGGACACAATGCCATTTTAATGAAGGTTCATTAATGTTATCAGTAGCAGATATTCCTTTTATGGGAAGTTGTTTTAGCGGTGTTATTGGAGTGATTAAAATAAAAGATAAAGAATATAGACTGGCAACATATCTTGGCGCAAAAATGAATTATATTGGTGATGGGAAAATAGTAGTCAGTCAAGGTGGCTATCTTTTAGTTATAAAACTCCTAGACAAGTCTATAAAACGCAAGGGTATACAAATGCTTGAACTTAATGCACCAAATATGGGAGGAATGACAAGAAAAATAAAGGAAGGTATAGAGTGTAAGGCAAAGTACAGATTTTCATATAATGGAGATAAACTATTGGAATTAGTAAGTGATAAAGCGAGTTTTGAATATGAATATTAGATGTAGATTAGAAAATATGTAAAGGTAGGAATTAGGCATATGTATAAATATTTGGAGATAACAGATGTAAGGGCAAGACAAATAATCGATTCAAGAGGGAATCCTACAGTTGAGGTAGAAGTAAGGCTTGAAAATGGGGCAGTAGGAAGAGCAGATGTGCCATCAGGTGCTTCTACAGGTGAGTTTGAGGCAATTGAATTACGAGATAAGGATGATAAGTATTTCGGCTTAGGTGTGGAAAGAGCAGTAAGGCATGTAAATGAATGTTTAGCTGAAGAAATAATGTGTAGAAATGCAATGAATCAAAGAGAGATAGATGATTCAATGATTAAGTCAGATGGCACTACTAACAAGCGTCAAGTGGGAGCAAATGCGATTCTTGGAACATCTCTGGCAACTGCTGTTGCAGCGGCAAATGGATTAGAAATACCGCTTTATAGATACCTTGGAGGAGTAGCTGCAAGTACAATGCCTATACCTATGATGAATATATTAAATGGTGGAGCTCATAGTTCAAATTCAGTTGATGTTCAGGAATTTATGATATTGCCAATGGGAGCAAGTTGTTTTAAAGATGGTTTAAGATGGTGTGTTGAAGTATATCATACGCTTAAAAATATACTTAAAAATAGAGGGTTATCCGTAGCAGTAGGAGATGAAGGTGGATTTGCACCAGATCTTGATTCGGATATTGAAGTTATTGAGATTATATTGGAGGCAATTACTCAAGCAGGATATTCATATGGAAGAGGCAAAGACTTTATGATTTCACTTGATGTAGCTGCATCAGAATGGAAAAGTAAAAGAGGTAATGGTTATTATATATTGCCAAAGGCAGGAAGAGAATTTTCTTCGGATGAACTAATAGAGCACTGGAGCCAAATGTGTGAGAAATATCCTATTTTTTCTATAGAGGACCCACTCGATGAAGAAGACTGGAGAGGATGGGAAAAACTTACGAAAAAATTAGGTGATAAAGTAGTGCTGGTAGGAGATGATTTATTTGTAACCAATACCGAGAGATTACAAAATGGAATAGAGTTAAAAGCCGGAAATGCTATTTTGATAAAGCCTAATCAAATTGGTTCATTAAGTGAAACTATAAATGCAGTAATGCTTGCTAAACAACATGGATATAAGACAATAATGTCACATAGAAGTGGAGAAACAGAAGATACTTTTATTGCTGATTTGGCAGTAGGACTAAATACAGGGTTTATAAAAACTGGTGCTCCTTGCAGAGGCGAGAGAACGGCAAAATACAATAGATTATTAAGAATTGAAGAGGAGCTTTTTAATTTATTTTCGTAGTATTTATAAGAGATTTTATAATGTAAAAACATTTTTAAATAATTGACAAAATAGTAAATAAATGGTATAGTTAGTCTTGTAAAAAATAATGTAACCAGGAGGAAAAAAGGCTATGGGTAAAACAGATATGGCAAAAGTTGCCATTATTACAGGTGGTTCAAGAGGTATTGGTAATGCAATGTCATTAAAGTTAGGTGAAATGGGGTATAATGTAGTTATAAACTACAGAAGTGAAAGTTCAAAGTCTATTTCAGATGACTTAGCAAAAGAAATTACAGAAAAATACGGAGTAGAAACTCTTGTGGTTCGTGCAGATGTTAGTAAATATGAAGATTGTGAAGCACTTGTAAAAGCTACAGTAGATAAATTTGGAGACAAGATTGACGTTCTTGTAAATAATGCAGGAATCACAAATAACTGTAACTTTATAGATATAACAAAAGAACAATATACAGCAGTTATTGATACAAACCTTATGAGTTTAATGCATATGTGTCATTTATCACTTCCATATATGGTGGACAAGGATACATGTATTATTAATACAACATCAATCGGTGGACTTATCGGAGTTGTAAATCAAGCTGATTATTGTGCATCAAAGAGTGGTGTTATCGGTCTTACTCGTGCATTAGCTTTAGAATTTGCAGGAAGAAAAGTTCGTGTAAATGGTATTGCACCAGGTATGATTATGACTGATATGTTAAGAGGAGTTAATCAGGATGAGCTTAATGCTCTTGCTAGTGGTATACCACAAGGACGTATCGGTGATGTTTCTGATATAGCAGGATGTATGGAATATATTATTAATGCTCCTTATGTAACAGGACAGACAATTTCACCTAATGGTGGATTTGTAATGAACTAGAGTTTTAAGAATTAACTAAGAATAAATTAAGAAAAGCAAAGGACATGGCTAGTAAGCTATGTTTTTTGCTTTTCTATGATAAAAATAAAACCAGTTTCCGACTTGAGAAACAAATTTCCAGAGATTGAAAAAATAGTTAGTGAAGGTGAGCCGGTTTATCTTACAAAAAATGGTTATGGTTCTATGGTAGTATTGAGTTTGGAAGCATATTCAAAGCTTACAGAAAGTGTTGTTGAGTCAGCTCTTGATGAAGCAGATAGAATGGCGAAAGAAGATGCTACAAGACTTTCACACGAAGAGGTATTTACTAAAACAAGAAGGAGGGTTAAATAAAAATTATCTATTGTCTAATTCCTCAAATTCCCATTTCATTCCCCATTCAAAGCGTATTTTATCCATAATATCCATTACAGCTATTGTTTTTGCAGGTGTTTGAATATCACTACAATATTTACCATTTTCTATACAATAAATGCTCTCTCTAATCTGGTACTCAAAGCCATTAATTTCAAATGGGCTTTCAATTACTTTATTACTTCCATCATTATATTCTATAATTACTTTTTGTGCCTCTTGGAAGTCTTCAAATTTCATTATTGCGTTTGTTCCATAAATAACTGCTTCACGTGGCATATTCATTCCAATAGCCATCGACAATGCAGCAGTTTGTCCTTTTGGATATTCTAAAATAACTGTTTCGAATTCATCAGTTCCATACTCATTCATTTTCACAAAAGACTTCATATGCAAAGGAGAATATCCTAATACCATACAAGCAAAGCCAATCGTATATATACCAATATCAAGCAGTGTACCACCACCTA
>JAVBUL010000064.1:0-3829 GCA_031555415.1 Lachnospiraceae bacterium
GCTGTACACAAGGACGATATTCACCGGGGTCTATCTTTAAAATTTTTACTCTGTATGAATATTTGAATAAGGACTTAGGCACTGATTATTTGTACAAATGTTCAGGAGTAACGACAGTAGATGGTCAAACGATAGGGTGTAGCAATAAATCAGCTCATGGAAATATGAATCTGAAGGACTCTTTTGCATACTCATGTAATTGTTCTTTTGTTAATATAGGGACAATGATTGACAGTGATAGTTTGAATAAAACATGTAAAAATTTACTTTTTAATTCGGATTTACCATTATCTTTGCCTTATAGTAAAAGCAGTATAACACTAAAGTCTACAGATAGTGATTTTATTAAGGCTCAGACTGTATTTGGTCAGGGTGAGACAATGGTTTCTCCTATGCATATGGCTATGGTTGTAAGTGCAATCGCCAATAAAGGTATACTTATGGAGCCTACATTGGTTGAAAGTATTGAAAATGCTTATGGAAGAACTATTAAAGAAGTAGATAGTAAAGAATATGGTAGGCTTTTTACAGAAGAAGAAAGTGAGGTTTTAACTGAGTATATGAGAGGTGTTGTTGAATATGGTACAGCACTAAGACTTAATCAGTTTGATAATTTAACTGTATATGGAAAAACGGGTACAGCAGAAATAAATGATGGGAATAATATTAATTCATGGTTTATAGGTTTTGCAAAGTCGAATGGTAAATCATATGCAATAGCTGTTGTATGTGAAAATGTAGAAAAAAATATTTCACCGGCATTAGTTATAGCAAGAGAAGTTTTGAAAGTTCTTGATTAGTTTTTTAATATAGAGTATACTTAGATTAGTGTTATTCACACCAAGAGGAGGCATTGCAATGATAGAAGCAACTAGCTGTGGAGGTGTGGTTATATTTCGGGGTAAAATCTTGGTTTTATATAAGAACATTAAAAATAAGTATGAAGGATGGGTTTTGCCAAAAGGAACTGTTGAAGCTGGTGAAGAGTACAAAGAAACAGCATTGCGTGAAGTTAAAGAAGAAGCAGGTGTAGAAGCATCTATTATTAAGTATATAGGCAAAAGTCAATATGCTTTTAGTATTCCGGATGATGTTGTTGAAAAAGAAGTTCATTGGTATTTAATGATGGCAGATAGCTATCAAAGTAAACCTCAAAAAGAGGAATTTTTCTCTGATTCGGGATATTATAAATATCACGAGGCTTATCATCTTTTAAAGTTTGCAAATGAAAAGCAAATTTTAGAAAGGGCATATGACGAGTATTTAGAGTTAAAAAGACATAACCTGTGGGGCTCGAAAAAATGGTTCTAAAGAAAATAAATCATACTGTGGGTTGCCAGTGGGCAGCCCACCAATTTTTTGAGATAAAGGATGTGCAAAAATGAGCAATAACATTAATTATCAAAAAGAGTTAGACAAGTTAATAAATAAGCTTACGATTGAAGAAAAGGTTCCAAGTCTTTTATTACATAGCTGTTGTGCGCCATGTAGTAGCTATGTGCTTGAATATTTAGCAGAGTATTTTAAAATTACTGTACTTTATTACAATCCAAACATATTTCCGGAATCGGAGTATGAATATAGAATTAATGAACAACGTCGATTGATTGAGTCATTGCCTGTTAAAAATAAGATTGAGTTTATATCAACAAAGTATACACCAGAGGATTTTTATAGTCGTGTGAAAGGCTTGGAAAATGAACCTGAAGGTGGTAGAAGATGTGAGGAATGTTTTAAGGTAAGACTATCATATGCTGCGAAGGTAGCAAAAGATGGAGGGTTTGATTACTTTACGACTACACTTTCGATAAGTCCTTTGAAAAATGCTGAACTATTAAACGAAATAGGAAAGCAACTAGAGATGGAGTATGGTGTAAATTACTTATATTCTGATTTCAAGAAGAAAAATGGGTATAAGCGTTCAGTGGAATTGAGTAAGGAGTATGAATTATATAGGCAGGATTATTGTGGATGTGGATATTCAAAGCTTTTCAGATGAAAAAATTCTTCTGAAAGATGAATAGTCGTTGATTTTATTCATATGTCATGCTATAATATATTTAACAAGACAGTCGGTAGATAGCTAAAACCTATCCATTCTGGCGAATATTGCTAAAATAGTGCTTTTCTGCTAAGAATGGAGCGCTATTTTTTATGTCTATATTTAAGAATGGATACAATTAACAATGCAAACGTTAAAATTACCATTAACTCTTCATATGTAGTCATAAAAGGTATCACCACTTTTCTCAAAAAACTCAGAATATAATATATTGCATAATAATTAAGAAAGCGTGACAAAAACATTATATTATAAATAGTATCTATTTGCAATAAATAAATTCACAAAACCAGTTGCACAATCTATCAAATTGTGTTAAAATATCATTCGTGTCATTCATAACAAAATGCTATTAGCCGGTGTGTCGGAATGGCAGACGATGCAGACTCAAAATCTGTTGTGGGTAACCACGTGCGGGTTCAAGTCCCGCCACCGGCATTAAAAATAACATCTATCATTAAATTGGTGGGTGTTATTTTTATATAGGTAGGTGTGGTATAAATCTGTTTAATATCCCGCCACTGGCATCAGTGAATTTAAAGGAGAAAATAAAAATGCTTGATAATTTAAAAGAAACAGAATATTTCTTTGAGACAAATATGTTTTTTGATTTGCTTAATAAAGAAACCAACGTAATGATTGATAAAGAACCAAATCCTGATTTTGAGTTTGCAGAAAAATGCATGAATGCGCTGAATAATATACCAGATTATGTAATAGACTTACTGTGCCATTATACAGTTAAGTATAGTGAGGACTTTTGTGATGCGATTGGAGAAGAACCTCCTGTGATAGAATGTGATAGAGACATTTTAAAATATGTGTATCCAGGCTCTTTGATTGTAAGCGCTGAAGAAAAGGGAGAAAATGATATTGTTTTGCATTTAGAGCTGAATTGTGATTGGGAACCAGAACATGGTCTTGAATGGTTGGTTGTAGATAATAAGGTGTTATATGTTGGTGCCTTTAATGATGTCAGCTCTGAGTATTATGATAAAGGTGAATCTTGGAATTATGTTACGGAGGAATAGAATGAAACTTTAAATAAATTTTTATAGTTTCTATTGACTCAATCGTTGCGTACAACTTTATAATGATTATAATAAAACATTATGGAGGTCATAAATATGAGTGAACTTATTAAAATTCGCGAAATGTCATTAAAATATGATATTTCTGCACGTGCATTGAAGTACTATGAAGAAATGGGATTAATAAGCAGCGTTAGAAGTGATGATTATGCGTATAGAATGTACGATGAAGCTGCAGTTAAAAGACTAGAGCAGGTTTTGGTTCTGAGAAAATTGAATATTAGCATCAAGGATATTCAGCATATTTTAAATGAATCTGGTTCAGAGGTTGTTTTGGAGGTGCTTAGCAAGAAGGTCAAATCTATTGATGAAGAAGTATCTTTATTGCATGAATTGCGCGAAATCGTTTTGGAATTTATTAAGCAAATAGAACAGACAGATTTTGGAAAAGAATCAGATGTCAGGCTGTTATATGATAAAGCCAAGGAAATAGAAACACAGATTGTTAATGTAGATTATGATGGCAATGCGGCTAATGTTAATAGATTGTTAGAGATTACAGAAAAACTTGCTATGGCTCCTGATATAGTAGAAAAACGTTCATATTGCTATCTGATATTTAATCTAGGAAGCGTAAATAATGTGCTTGAAGCATGGGAGATGTATAGTAAAGCTTTCGGAGCAGAAAAACTTTCTGAGGAAAGAGCTTTTATTGAACAAGACAGCTGGATTGGCA
>JAVBUL010000048.1:0-5204 GCA_031555415.1 Lachnospiraceae bacterium
TTAATTTCATCTTCTGTTATTGCTGTATCATATACTTTTACTTCTTTCACAAATCCTGTATATGTAGCATCTGCATATGATGATTTTCCGATATATGAAACAATGTCCTCACCAAAATCACTGATTGTTCTGTCTAGTTTACTTGCTCCAACCTTTTCTCCATTATAATATGCTGTTATAGAATCAGATGTAATAATGGTTACATAATGTCCCCACTCTAATCCTGTCATAGGTCCATCTGTTCCATTCGAAGCTACAGATGGGCTTATTCCAACCTCAGTCTTATAAGGCTCCGACACATTTATGCTGTTTGTAAATACTGATTTCATACGTCCCGCTGTATTACATGGATTAAGTATCCAATATGATTGTGGCAAAGACTCAGTAGTTCCAATAAACATTGCACTTGTATTAATTGCACCGCTATAGTTTTTTAACCATATAGATATTGTAAGGGTATCTTCCCCTTGAAACAATCCCTCTGGAAGCTTTATGTATGAATTATCTGTCATAAATAATTCTCCGTTATCTACTGAAATGTTTGATGGATTAATCAGTCCACCGTTATTATTATTTCCAGACTTATCTAAAATGCTTTTTCCATCATCTGATAATGTCATATCATAGTAAAGCTTAAGCCCTATTTCTTCTTTGTTAAGTTCACTAAAGCTTACTTTATCCTCTTTTGTGGTTGTTTCTTTGGTATCATTTTCTGTATCATCGCTTTCTTTACTACAGCCTGAAATAATCCCAAGCCCCATTACTGATAGTAATGTAACTACAACAGCTTTTGTTATAGCCTTTTTAAATCCCTTTTCTTTCCTCATGAAAAATGTTCTCCTTTTTTATTTTTTACTCAAACTCTTTATTATGCTTCTTAAAAAAATCATAATATGCCAAAACATTGGACAATTCTGTCCATTTTTTTACATCGACTGGTTCTTCATCCATGTCATAAATCTTGGCTCCCTTTAGTGACAAAATAAATGGTGAATGAGTAGCTATAATAAACTGACACCCAAAGAATCTTGCACTATCTTCAAGGAATTTTAGTAATTCTTGCTGTTTCTCCGGCGATAGGCTGTTTTCCGGCTCGTCAAGTAAATACAAACCATTTTCTTTAATCTTGTCCGCAAAATATATAAAAGCACTTTCACCATTCGAATGTTCTCTAAGATTTCCCATCAGGTTACCTCTTATGTATTTAGATTGAGTCTTACTTCTTGCCATATTCACCTTTTTTAACTGTTCATAGTCATCTAGTGACTTCATCTGAAACTTAGAGTATTTTGCATCCAGATAGTCCTCAAATAAGTCTTCTCTTTTCCTGTCAATTCCTTCATTAAGACTTCTAAGATTTAGCATAAAATCAAATACATCATCACTTGTAATAATTCTACTATCGCGTGTAATCGGCTTTATTATTTCACAAGAACACATACTTGTATATTTCTCAAAGAAATTTGTCCTATTATAAAGTGTGTCCCTGTCTAGCTTTAGCTTTTCTGCAATTACATTCAATGCTGTAGATTTACCTGAACCATTACCACCATATAGAATCGTGATAGGCTCAAAGTCTAAAACTACTAAATCATTTTTCGACAGTATTTGAAATGGATAGACAGAATCATAACATGTCCTCTGCACTCTCATTGTAACATCATATTCTCTTTCTTTATCAGGAAAACTAAACTGTGATAAATATAGCATTATAGTAATTACCCCATTCCATAAAATATTCTCTTTTATTATAATATATTTTTAAGACAATCTCCACATCTTTCTAATTTTCATATGATAATTAGTGAAGAAGCATTTTCGAGGTCTTATATGCTACTCCTTTTATCGATATCATTAAGCTTGGATGCATTTGTGGTTTCTATGGCTCATGGTCTAAAATCCACACGCATTCCTTTTATTTCTAAATTAATTATTTGCTTTATTTCAATATTTTACTTTGGTACTGCTGTTTTGATGGGAGAATATATATCTTCATTTTTTAGTCCACAAACAGCAAAAATTATAGGAATTGTCCTTATGTCGTTTTTATGTCTTTGGATGCTTTTGCAGGTTATTTTTAATAAAGATAAAGACGAGGACTGTACCATCTCCGTTTTGTTTAAACACTCTATAAAGTCCATTGGATTAACCTTTGCTATTATTAGAAATCCAATGCTGTGTGATTTGGATAAATCTAAAAGTATTGGACCTGCTGAAGCATTTTTTTTAGGAACTACCCTATCTGTAGATTCTATTAGTGTAGGAATTGGTTATTCACTTATAGGAGATGTGAATCCTCTTGCACCGCTACTTGTTGGACTGTTTCAATTCATTTTTTTATGTGGTGGTAACTTTATTGGAGTAAAATTTAGTTCACTTAAATTAAAACACACAAATAAATTACAGCTTGTTTCTGTAGGTGTTATGTTTTTACTGCTTATTGTAAGGATATTTACTTAATGAATAGGTAATCAATATTACTTTTCCTGTTCTATTTTTTCCCCTGTCCTAATATGATGATATATCAAATTAAAGTATTTTCAGGAGCATAAGATTGAAAAAAGAAAATTTAACAGGACTAAGTTCTATAGAGGTTGAACGTTCCAAAAGGAAATATGGAGAAAATATAATAAGTAGGCGAAAACGTAAGGGGTTTTTGTCACAGTATCTTGCAAGTTTTGGAGATCCTATAATAAAAATACTATTGATGGCTCTGGGTGTAAATATTATTTTTATGTTCAAAGATGCAAGTTGGTATGATTCTGCCGGAATTGCTTTTGCTCTTATGATTGCTACCTTGGTTTCGACAATTTCAGAATATGGTAGTGAATCTGCATTTGAAAAATTACAACAGGAATCTGATTCCATTAAATGTCGTGTAAAAAGAAATGATGCACTAATTCTTCTGCCTATATCTGAACTGGTTGTTGGCGACCTAGTCCTTTTACAGGCAGGAGAACGTGTTCCTGCTGATGGTCATGTTGTTTCCGGTGAACTTATGGTTGACCAATCAGCCTTAAATGGAGAATCTAAAGAAATACGAAAAACCTCATCATCCACTTCGGCATCTACTTCCTTTGATTTATTATCTAAGTCTGGTTTATTTACAGGGAGCGTTGTCTGTGAAGGTGATGGTGCTATGATTATCGACCACGTAGGAGACAATACATTTTATGGAAAGCTTGCTGTTGAGATTCAAGAAGATACCATTATTAGTCCACTTCGTGAACGACTACAAAAATTAGCAAAAACAATAAGTAAAATGGGGTATACTGCTGCCGGGATTATTGCATTTGCAAATCTTTTTATCACATTTATTGTAAACAGTAACTTTGATAAGGCTACTATTATAGCAAAACTTTCAGATTTCCCTTTTGTTTTCCAAACATTTCTTAATACAGTTACACTGGCTGTAACTGTTATTGTAATGGCTGTGCCGGAAGGACTCCCTATGATGATTACTGTTGTGCTTTCAGCTAACATGAAAAAAATGTTAAAGGATAATGTTTTGGTAAGAAAGTTAGTCGGAATTGAAACTGCTGGAAGCTTAAACATTTTATTTACTGATAAAACAGGAACATTAACCCAGGGAAAGCTTCAGGTAACTACTATTTTAAGTGGTGATGGAAGGGATTATCATAAGCTTTCTTCCTTAAAGAAATCTGCACCCAGGCTTTTAACACATATAGCTATTGGATGTATCTATAATAATGATTCAGGAATAACTACTGATAAAAAGGAAGCTGTTATAGGTGGAAATGCTACTGATCGTGCTTTACTTCAATACATGCTTACTGTTACTAAGGATTATAAAAATATATCCATAACTTCACATATGCCATTTAACTCTAAAAATAAGTACTCCTCTTCTGAAATAAAACAAAATGGCTCTATTAAGTATTTAGTAAAAGGCGCTCCTGAGATAATATTATCTCATTGCCGTTATTACATAGACTCTTTTGGAACTAAAAAAACCTTTAAACGTACTGATGTAAACGAAAAAATGGATGAGATGGGTAAAAAGGCTATTCGTATGCTTGCCATTGCAGAAAGCAACTCACCTATTGAATTAAAAAGGTCAGATGATTTGACTCTTGTTTGTATCATTGGAATTCGTGATGATATAAGAAAAGAAGCCCCTCATGCAATTTCACAAATAACAAGTGCAGGTGTTCAAACTGTAATGATTACAGGTGATAACAAAGAAACAGCTGTTGCCATTGCAAAAGAAATTAGACTTTTAAAAGACAGTGACAAAGATGCTGTATATACAAGTAATGACCTTTCACGTATGGATGATGCCGAAGTCAAACAAAAATTGACACAAATCCGTGTGGTTGCAAGAGCAATGCCTACTGATAAAAGCCGCTTAGTTCGGTTAGCTCAGGAAATGGGGCTAGTTGCCGGTATGACAGGTGATGGAATAAATGATGCTCCTGCTTTAAAGAAAGCTGATGTGGGCTTTGCCATGGGGGCTGGTACAGAAGTTGCCAAAGAAGCTGGGGATATTGTTATTGTAGATAATAATATTTCTTCTATTTCCAAAGCTATTTTATATGGGCGTACCATTTTTAAAAGTATTCGTAAATTTATTATATTTCAGCTTACTATGAATTTATCTGCTGTAGCACTTTGTATTATTTGTCCTTTTATTGGTATTGATGCTCCACTTACAGTATTGCAAATGCTCTGGGTTAATATGATTATGGATACACTTGGTGGTCTTGCTTTTGCGGGAGAACCTCCCCTTTTAGAATATATGAAAGAGCCTCCAAAGAGACGAAATCAAGCTATTATTAATAGATATATGTATAGTCAGGTATTGTTTATGGGAATTTACACAACTTTTATGTGCTTATGTTTTTTAAATCTTCCTATTACTAGAAATATTTTTGGATATGGAAATGGAACTGATTATTTTATGACTTCATTCTTTGCACTATTTATTTTTGCTGGAGTTTTAAACTGCTTTAGTGCAAGAACCTATCGCCTTAATCTTCTGGCACATCTAGTAAAAAATAAAATGTTTATTGGTATTATGTTTTGCGTAATCATTATACAGACAATAATTATTTATAATGGTGGAACTGTGTTTAGAACAGTTGGAATAAGTCCTTGGCATTTACAACTGATATTATTAATTGCATTTAGCGTAATTCCTGCTGACTTAATAAGGAAATTTATTTTAAGAAAAATGGGACGAA
>JAVBUL010000249.1:0-5466 GCA_031555415.1 Lachnospiraceae bacterium
CTAATTTCATAATAACAAATTTTCTTTTTCCGATATTCTGTGATTCTAAACGTTTCCAACGTAATGATTCATATTTTTGCCTTTTATCCATTGCCAAAGCTAAAATCGTATTCTTATCTGAAATATCTGCTAATCTATCTAGCATCACATTTAATGCGTTACTTTCGCATCCTTGCCATGAGACTAAATTTCCATATGGTATATCTGTAATAATCAGACTTATCTTTTCTATTATATTGATTTCCTTTGTACAATCAGCTTCAAATATACTAATAGTCATATCCTTATGTAGCATATCCCTTAGCTTTTTAGCACTTTCTATAGCTTCGTAATGTGATTCTTTCCCATATAAGCCTATGTACTTTTGAATTTCACCAATTCGCTGCTTCAAGCCTTCACTTGTTAGTAAATCTAAGTTTTTTCTTGCATGTGATAACATTTTAGTATCAATGTCACTTCCGATTACTTTCTTAATATATTCCTGATTACATAATCCTAGTACGGTTAATAAATATCCACCTCCACAACAAGGATCGAATATTGTTAAATTTTTCTTCTCTTCTATATATTGGAGGCTTCTGCCAAACATCTCATTAAGTAATCTTACAGGAAAATTGGGTATTCCTGCGTTTCCATATATAACTCTGCCACTTGCAAAGTCCTCAAAGTTTTTATTTTCACAGTACTTGTATTCCATTTTGACCATCCTTTTTTTTCGTCCTAACACCTACGAATAATAATATGTTGAAAAAAAGCAATATCTCTAAATGTAGGATTTTCTTCAATGGCACACTCAAGCTTAAACATATTTGAAATCCAGTCAGGTTCCATTTTCAATTCATTTCTTTGTAAGCCAAAAAGCATTCTGACTCCATAAACCTTTTCTATTTCAAAATATCCATCAATGTATCTTTCTAACTCACTATTTTCATATTCATTTATTGTACCAAAATTTGCTGATACAATATTTTCATTATTAATTAAATCTAACGCTTCTTCAACATTATATTCAAACACTGCTTTTTGCATTATCTTCCCTGCTTTATTATGCTTGACGATTGATAAAATCCCATTATCTTTCAGCAAACGATGAAACTCTCTTAAAATTTCCTCTCTGTTATCTACATATTCAAAAACATTATGACACACGATAACATCAAAAGATTTATCCTGTATCTTACTTAATTGTTCTATTCCACCAACAATTTGCTCATAATTATTATTACATATTCTATGTGTAAGCATATCCTCATTTGGCTCAATTGCTGTTACAACATTATTTTTTGCAAGATAATCCGCTGTAACACCAAATCCACTTCCAAAATCAAGTATCCTTTTACCTTCAATATTTAAGTTATTCCATACTAATTTATAAAACAACTGCCCCCATGGAGCATTTATCATATTTAGATAACCTTGAATATTTATATTTTCTGCCATAATACACATTCTCCTTTACGACAAGATAGCTATACTATTTATAATGAATAATAACATAAAATAATGTGTTTGTAAAACCAAAACAGCAAATTAAAAAGGTGTACGTCCTTTATAATTCAATAGACTTTACACCTTTTAATTTACATATTATGCTGTATGTACTTTCATATTTTCTTTGTGTCTGTCAAGTATTTCATGAACTCTCTTGAATTTACTTTATACCCATAAACACTACTAACTAAAGCATTCCAAAACATCCGCATCTTTCTTTACAAAAGCAATAAATTCATTAATCTTCGCATCAACTGCATACCATCTTTCACCATCACATTCCATACCGTCTTTTGTCAAAATCCATTTTCCCTCTGGAAGATAAACTTTTCGCGATGTCTGTCCCTGCATAGTAATCGGTGCAAAAATAATATCACTACCAAACAAATACTGGTCACCTGTTTCATAACAAACTTTATCTTCAGGATAATCAAAAAACATAGGGCGCATTACAGGAACGCCACACTTAGATGCAATGTCCATATGCTCCTTAATATAAGGAATTAAACGATTTCTAAGCTCTATTAATCCTTTTAACACTTCAAAATTCTCATCTCCAAAACTCCATATCTCGTTATCTCCACCTGTAGGCTCAATAATATCCCTACTTAAGTCCGCACCAAGTCTGCTTCCATGTAAACGTGTAACAGGACAAAATATACCATATTGAAACCATCTTACAATCAACTCTCTAAAGTAATCGGAATGGATATCACCACCATAAAACCCTCCTATATCAGTATTCCACCAAGGTATTCCACACATTGCCATGTTAAGTCCTGACTTCACCTGCTCTGTTAAACTTTCAAAAGTAGAAATAATATCACCGGACCACACTACTGTTCCAAATTTCTGAGCTCCTAAATAAGCACATCTTGAAAGTGTCACCACATCCTCTATTCCATCTTTTTTCATTCCGTCATAAACAAGCTGTGCGTAATAATATGGATATAATAACGCTACCTCATCACCATTTCCTTCGTGAAGAACTAAAGTATCAAAATGCTGTGGATGTATTTCTGGCTCTGCTTCATCAAACCACATACAATCAACACCATTATCAATATAATTTTCTTTAAGGCGTTTCCAAACAAACTCCCTTGTTTCTGGATTTGTTGGATCTATCTCTGCTTGTGGTCCTTTAAAATCAAATATTCTATTACTGCCCTTTGCACATCGAACAAGCATATTATTATCAAGCATATAATAATAATTTTCGCTTTTCTCATTAACAGTAGGCCACATTGAAACCATTAGCTTAATTCCCATTTCATGAAGCTCATCAGCCATTTTCTTAGGATTTTTCCAGTATTTTGGATCAAATTTATACTCTCCCTGCTCTGTCCAATGGAAATAATCAATAATAATAACAGATAATGGTATACCTAACTCCTTATATCTTCTTGCAACCTGCAATACCTGTTCTTCGTTTTCGTAGCGTAATCTACTCTGCCAAAAACCCAATGCCCATTCAGGCATATTCGGTGCATGTCCTGTTAAATCAGTGAGTGTTTCTGTAACTTTTGTAGGCGTTCCACCAATTACCACATAATCAACACCTTTAGCACAATCACTAATCCACCTTGTTCTATTATTTGCAAGCTCTACTGTTCCTGTTGATGGCATATTCCAAATAAAACCATATCCTAATGATGAATATACATAAGGAATACTTGCCTTTGTATTTAAGTGTCTAAGGTCAACCGTACATCCTTTTTTATTAAAGATATTCATTCTTTCATGTCCAAGACCATAAAACGCTTCCTTTGCATTTGCTTCAAAGCTTACACGAATCTTCCAAAGATTACTGCCTTTATTCTCATAATTACGATAACCCATATTAAACGTTAGCTCAGGTTGCTCTGCTAAAATCTCTTTATCCTTGTAAAAATAAGCTACTCGTCCACAAGGCTCCATTTTTACACGCATATCTCCATTTTCAAGAAATGCATTTCCATCCTCCAACCACGTTTTTGCAGGATATTCCTGTGAAAGCAAGGTCCAATTTTGCTCCTGCAGCTTATTAGATGCTGTCGCTTGAAAACGCACACTATCCTTTGCACAAGCACTTATTTTACCTACTTCTCCACCTCTTTTAAAAATAATACAATTTTCTTCCAATACAAAATTCATACTAAAATACCTCCTCGTCATATTCTTTTTGTAATTATACTTGCATATTAGTTTTTATTCTATTATAATATCTACATATTTTATGATTATCTTGACATTTAAAACCAATAGGAGGATACCAATTTGAACGATTCAACAAAAACTATTAATATCCCATTTGACCTTCATCCTGATGTAGCACATGGAACAAAAGAATTTCCATTTCAAGTACATGAATCATACTGCCCTGACGGTCTATCATTATATCCACATATACATGAAGAATTTGAATTTCTTTATATACTTGAAGGACAAGGTATCGTGTATGTAGATGGAAAAGAATATCTACTCTCAAAAGGACAAAGCATTTTTATTAATTCAAATTGCGTTCATCTAGCAAAAAAAGCTGATAATAACTCTGCTGCTTTCTTTTCTATTGTTTTTTCGCCTCTTTTTTTAGGAAATTTAATAAATGATGTAATTACAGATAAATATGTTACTCCTATAATAAATCAGCAACTAGTATTCCCTATACTTTTTAATAACTCTTCTTTATGGCAGAATGAAGTAAATTCGATATCTTTAAAGTTGTATAATATATCAAAATCCAGCTCTCCTTCAGAATTAGAAATTAAATACCTTCTATTTAGTTTGTGGTGTGTTTTATGTACCCACGCTAGGTATTTAAACAATGTAAAGCCTTCTAAATCACTAGAGCAGGTTCGTAGCTCAATAGATTTTATCTCAGAACATTACCAAGAAAAAATTACACTTCAAGATATTTCTGATTATGTACATCTTAGTACCGGACATTTTTCACGTCTATTTACTAAAATTATTAAGTGTAGCCCTATCGATTATCTAATACATTTTAGGTTACAACAAAGCTGTAATCTACTAAAAAAGAGCGACTTGCCAATAGGCACCATCGCTCTAGATTGTGGATTCAATGATTTTAGTTACTATAGTAAAAAATTTAGAGAAGAAATGGGTTGCAGTCCAAAAGAGTACCGACAATTATAAATATTATAAACATGGATTTTCTGTTGGATATAATACTGCTTTTGGTTGATTATAATTCAAGTCTTCAACTGGAACCCCTATATATTTAAACACCTCAAATAATACTTTTCCAAAATGACCAAACGCAACCGCTCCATGATGAGGATAGTTCTTCTCAATTAAAACATGACGATAAAATCTGCTCATCTGCGGTATTGCAAACACACCGATACTACCGAATGATTTGGTTGCAACAGGAAGTACTTCACCTTGAGCAATATACGCACGAAGCTTACAATCAGATGTTGATTGCAAACGATAAAAAGTAATCTCTCCGGGTGCAATATCTCCTTCTAATGTTCCAATTGTCACTTCTTTAGGAAGATTTCTAGCCATTATCTTTTGATATTTCATACTGCAAAACGCCATTTTTTTAGAAAATGTATTTCCACAATGAAATCCCATAAATGTATCATCGTGCTTATATAAAAATTTATCTTCAATACTTTCTTTATACATATCCTTAGGCACTGTATTATTAATATCAAGTAAAGTAACCGCATCCTCACTTACGCATGTTCCAATAAATTCACTTAAACATCCATAAATGTCCACTTCACAAGATACAGGAATCCCCATACCTGTTAAACGACTATTAACATAACAAGGAACAAAGCCAAACTGAGTTTGGAATGCCGGCCAACATTTTCCTGCAAGTGCAATATAATCTCTACAGCCTTTATGCTCCTCTATCCAATCAAGCAGTGTAAGCTCATACTGTGCTAACTTAGGAAGAATCTCTTGTTGCTTATTACCCTCACCTAGTTCTTCTTCCATTTCCTTTACTTTTTCAGGTATTCT
>JAVBUL010000260.1:0-15266 GCA_031555415.1 Lachnospiraceae bacterium
AGAAGATGGTTATCAGACGGAGGTAAATGAGCGTGGAAGTAGATTGTCAGCAGGACAAAGACAGCTTATATCATTTGCAAGAGCAGTATTGGCGAATCCAAAGATACTAATACTAGATGAAGCTACATCAAGTATTGATACGGAAACAGAGATTTACTTACAAAGAGGACTTAATGAATTACTAAAAGGAAGAACTTCTTTTATTATCGCACATAGATTATCAACTATTAAGAATTCATCGTGCATAATGTATGTAGATAAAGGAAATATTATTGAAATGGGAACACATGATGAACTTATGAAGAATGTTGATGGAGAATATTATAAGCTTTATATGTCACAATATTCGTTTTTAAGTGCGTAATGTAATCAAGGGTTTAAAAAACTGGAAAGTTGTGGTATATTAAATGAAGAATTATCTTTATAGATAATTCTTCATTTAATATAGTCTAAACAAAATTGACTGTTTGGTAAAAGGAGGAAATTAATAATGTATGATAGATTATGTGTAACAACATTTTTAAGTGAGCAGGAAAAGCTTTTTGATGAACCTGTAGCTACTACAGAGGATGAGGCTAGAGAATTTTTAGAGGATTGCATGGCACAAGTCTTTAGAAGCATAAAGGAAGTAAGAGAATATTTGGAAGAGAATATGGATGTTTCTGATTTGAGTAACGAGGAATTAGAACAAGAAGCAGAAGTTTTTAAGCTACCTGATGGAAGATATTTAATAGTTGAAGCCTAGTTGGAGGTTAGTTTGATAATGGTTATTAGGAAATATTATCTTATTGTAATTTCATGTATATTTTTATTTTTCCTTATTGGATGTGGCAAAAATGTACAAGTAACTACTGGGCTTAGTAATGATGTTATATATAAACTCTCCGATAAAGAGTGTAATTTGTCGGAGATTATTTTAGTGTTGGCAAATGAGAAGAATAAGTATGAGGCGAGTGTTGGAAGTGAGATATGGGATATTACCAATGAAGGAACCGAGATGGAAGAAAGCGTTAAATCATTGGTGAAAAAACAGATGACAGAACTTGAAGCTATCAGTTTGTTTGCTGAATATAAAGGGATAGAAATATCTGATGAAGAAAAAATTAATATAAAAACATTGGCAGAAAAATACTATGCGACTTTATCAAATGAAGAAATAGAAATATTATCTGTTTCAGTAGAAGATGTAAATAATTTATATACTAAGTTTTTACTATCGGAAAAGGTATATGATTATGTATCAAAGAATGTGAGCATTGAAGTGAGTGATGAGGAAGCAAGGGTCATAAAAGTTATGTATATTCTAAAGAAAGATTATACAGAGGCACAAACACTTTTAGAGCAAGTAAATGCAGGTACGGATTTTTATTCTTTGGCACAAAAGAATTCAGAAGATATAAATATTATTTATGAGTTTGGAAGAGGAGAAGTGTATGAAGAATTTGAAAACGTAGCATTTGCACTGGCAGCTAATGAAAATTCGCAAATAGTAGAAACTGACAATGGCTATTATATTATTAAATGTGTTGATGATTATGTTGTAGATAAAACAGAACAGAATAAAGAGAATATTATTGAAGAATATGAAAAGAAAATATTTTTAAAAGAATATGAACCATTTTTAGAAAGCCAAAAGCTTATTTTTAATAATAAAGTCTGGGATGAAATTAGCATTAAAAATTACGCAAAGGTGAAGACCGATAGTCTATATACTGTTTATGAAGAAAGGGAAAAAACTAAATGATAGGTATTTGCTCAGAATGTAACTTGATAAGTAGAATGACAGAAGGAAGAGGCATTGAAGATGAAGGTTGGATTAAAGGCTCGATAGATTATAATAACTACTTTAAAACACATACAAGTTTAGGTGATACAGAGTTTGAAACATTTGATACTAGTGGAAAAAGTATATCAGAAGTAGCTGATTATGTTATAGCATGGATGAAAAAAGAATAACATATAATATTGAAATAGTATTAAAAACGGTCTATTTTTGCTATATGTGCAACATAGGCCGTTTTCTGTTTAGTAGATTTTTTCAAGAGCTTCATTAACATTTGCTACGAAGTAAATATGTTTACCATTATTACATTCATACATAAAATCTGATAAAGCTTTACTTGTATAATGTGAGAAATTACCACAGATTGCAAATTGTATATGGTAGTTAACAAATTTTTGAAGTATTTCACCTGCGATACCAGTGCTTAGTTGAAAAAAGTCATCTGATATAGCATCTTTGTTAATTACAATAAATTCACAATCAGTCTCATACTTTGTAGTCATCATTAAATCAAGTGCAGTTTGAGCATCTTTTATTATTATATCTTCGCTTTCAATTATAGCTATAATAATTCCATTTTTTATTGTAGTTGTAGTCTTCATTCTAAATCCTCCAATCCGACTTTGAATTTTTTTATCCAATCTAATTCTGCAAGATATGAATAAATAATATTTTCATATAACATTTCCCAGACATAAGTGTTTTTTTTAGTTTGATCAGGAAAATATTGTTTTCTTCTCTTTTGCTCCTTATGAAGAACAATCTGAGTTTGTATACTGTTTTCATATTGATTAAGCAGTTCTTTTATCTTATCAAAGCTAACATTTTCTGAACAGGCTAATTGAACTAAAAACATCTTCTTAAACTCAGGTATTTCAGGGTCAGTAGCAATGACCCACTCATGTAATTTAGTACGACCTTTTTCAGTAATACTATATATTTTCTTTGATGGGGAACTATCTTGATGCATGATTTCATTAGTCACAAGTTCTTCTTCTAGTAGTTCTACCAAAACTTTATATATTTGATTGTTATTTCCCGACCACGGAAAGAACGGTAGGTATTGTATCGCCTTTTTTAGGTCATATCCACTCATATTATTTTGCTCAAGTAATCCTAAGATTGTATAATTTATAAACATATAATCCTCCTCCTTGTGTAACATATGTTATTTATAACATATGTTACGTGAGAAGTCAACAAATACTTTTTACAATGTTGCTCCAAGATTGGGCAAGTGACATTATATGATAAGCATAATTCATGGATATCAAAAAAATAAGGAGCGGCATAAAACCGTTCCTTATTTTGACACTAAGATTTTAACTAATCTATATTTTCTTGTTCTTCTGTTTCTATCAGTTGTTTCTTTGTAAACTTATTTATTATAAAATCCCATTTAATGATTTTCTTTTCACTTAATATAATCACCACTAATACAGCAATACTTAAGATAAATAATACAATACCGGTAGCTAATCCCTCAGGGAAGTAACGTAGCTCTATAGTATGCTCACCTGCAGTTACTGGTAGAGTAAGCAATGCACCTTGTATAGAAGAAATTTCAACTTCTTTGCCGTCTACATAAGCACTCCAACCTTTATCGTATATTATAGAGGTATATAAATCTCCATCATACTCAGCAGTAACAGTTCCTTTTATATAATTATCGTCATATTCACTTATCTCTAATGATTGAGAATTTAATTTCTCATAAACATTATCAAAGACATCTTTGTTAAATGAGTATGCATATAACTGAAGTGTAGAAGCATCTGTATCTGAAGTTGTTACAGTGATTTCAGTTCCTTCAGGAAATTCTCCAAAGTGGCATATTTGTCGGTGCTTAAGTCCTGAAAATGATGTGCCTCTAGAGATTGAATTACCTTCGGCATCATTAGCTGAAAATGAAATTGCTTCAACATAAGTAGTTGCATATACATATACATCAGAATCTTCTGTAAGTGTAAATGTACAAGTTGTTCCTGTAGATGCAGCAGAGATATAACTAAACATATCTGTATATCCTGTAGTAAGCTCTGCAAATGAATTCTGAAGAGCAAAAGGGTTATTTCCTGTCATTTCCCAATCAGTGCTAAAATTCGAAGGAATCATAAAGCCGAGTGGAAGACAATAGTTTACTCTGTATAAGTATCTGCTTTTGGTTTCATCATACTCTGTCAATGTTAAATAATCAGTATTATCAAGGAAAGAGTTATTAAAAACATATTTTACATTAAGTAATGCAGATGTAAATGGTGTATATCCGTAGTAAGAATATGCATTGGTTGATTTTTCAAAGCCTAGTGCACCTAAATAATCAGTAAAAGAACCATTTGCCATAGAGGAAAATACTGAGACACCATGGTAATCATTCCAAGCAGCATCATTTTTTGTTTTTCTTGATAACTTTTCGATTCTAAAGAACTCGTTCTCATCAGTTGAAACACTGGCAACTAAATCTTCAATAGCCTCATTATCATCAATGTAAGAAGAATAAGTAGTAAGTTTATATGAGTCTTCATGATTTGAGTTTAGAGTAGCTTCCGCAATACAAACAACAAAAAGTAAATAAATAATGAAGTTCTTTTTAACATTACCATTATAATGAGCCATAATAATAACCATATAAAAAATAATAAATGCAAGGCTTATATATATTATTTCAAATGAATACGAATCACTTACATAGAGTTTTTCTAGTAGTAGGATAACACCTATTGCTCCTAGGAAAGAGCCATATAATTGCTTTTTTGTAAAGGAACGAATATTTATAACTACTTCATATCCTATTGTTATCATTAAGAATATATAAATAAATGATTCTCTTGCAGGAAGGCTGTTTGGAAAATGTAAGCCGTGCCATATATAGTTAGGAATGTTTGTATTAAAGCTTATTAAGAAAATGGCAATAAAAATTAATTTTCCAACTTTTTCACGAGGATTAACCTTGCTGCACAAGCAATAAAGCGGTACCATAAGAAAAACAGCAACAGTACAATAGATATTAGGGTCATGTGCAGAAAAAATAGACACTGGTACATCTATTAAGGAACGTGAGAGCATATCAAAAACAGAAAAATAATTTGCCCATAATTCAGGAAAACTAAAATCACCTGAAACTGTATAGCCTAATGCGTATAGTTCTGGAATAAACATAATAGAACCAAGTCCACCGGCTAAAAGTGAAAAAAGTGCAAATTTTCCACATCTATTAAAATAATAATTCTTTTCTTTTGTAGCAGGATTTGTAAATAATAAAAATACAAAATATAAAACCATAAAAATACAAAGCATAATGGCAATATAGTAATTTGTAAAGATTGCTAAACCTAAGCTTATAGTATAAAGCTTATACTTTCCTTCATATACAAGTTTTTCAAGTCCCAAGACAATAAGTGGAAGAAGGAAAATACAATCAAGCCACATGATATTCCAGCTAAAAGCAGCCATATATGATGAAAGTGCATAAAATATAGAAATAGCAGCAGTAGCAGTACTTTTTGTTTTAAAGTGTTTAGAAAGATAATAAGCACATGTAAGACCAGCAAGTCCTGTTTTAAATACAATTAAGAAATCCATTGCATGTATAATAGAACCTTCTGGCAGAAGCCCAAGTAAAAGATTAATAGGACTTGCAAGATAGTATGCAAAAATGGCTGTAAAGTTTACACCCATTCCAATATCCCATGAAAATGTAAGACTACCTCCATTTGCTAATTTGTTATAGAGCTCTTTATAAAACGGAGCATATTGATGATAACAATCACTTCGTAAGTACATATTATCACCCCAAGGAATAATCTCTTTTCCTATAAGTATTCCGGTAAGTATTATTACCGGAGCTAAAAATGCTAGTATAAATGCTAAATTACGTTTACCCCATGATAAAAATTTATTATTCAAAGCTAGTACCATTTCCTTTCTGATTTTTCTTAAAAATAAATAATTTACTAAATACATAATTCATTATAATTACAACTACAGATATTATTAATTTTGCAATTGTGAAGTTTATTCCAACACGTGATGTAAATAAAAGGAATAAATCAGTGACAATAAGAGATGCTACTCGGGCAAGTACAAAAGGTGGAAATTCTTTTAATAACTGTTTTGGAGCAAAACTTTTAGAGTCAAAAACAAATATCTTGTTTGTTATATAAGCAAATAATACAGCGCACACCCATGCAATATTATTTGAGTTTATTTCTCCTAATCCGGTAGTATGGAATAGTGAAATAGCTACCGCAAAATCAACTGCAGTTGTTAAGACACCAAATATTATATAGGATATGGTTTCTTTGTTTAAGAATTTTTTAATAAGACTCTTAAATTTAGTGTTTTCCAATTGAGTGTTCCTCCTCAAAGTTTTTGTGAGCAATGAGATCAATATTTGTGTTTTTTAGGATAAATATTGGTCTATCTTTTACTTCAAGATAAATATTGGCAATATATTCACCAAGTATACCTATTGATAGTTCAAGAATTCCACCTAAAAACAAAACTGCTGATAGTATAGTGACATATCCAGGAACCTCTATACCGGATATAATAGTGTGTATTATTGTGATAATAATATATATAAAAGCAAAGCCTGATATTAATGCACCCATACCCGTTACCATTCTTAAAGGAGCAACTGAAAAGCCTGTTATACCACTAAGCGCATATTTAAACAGTCCCCAAAAACTCCATTTAGACACTCCGATAGGTCTTTCGACGTTTTCATAAGGAATCCATTTTGTTTTATAACCAACCCATGCAAATAATCCTTTAGAAAAACGTTGATTTTCAGATAGTGATAATATAGAGTTTACCATTTGGCGTGTCATTATACGGTAATCTACAGCACCTTGAACAAGATCAACATCTGTCATCTTATTACTGAGTCTATAAAAAGTTCTGGAAAACATACTTCGTATTTTAGATTCTCCTTTTCTATCTGTTCTCATAGCAGCGCAGCAATCAAAACCTTCAGCAATGCCTTCTAACATAGTTGGAAAAAGAGTAGGAGGATGTTGTAAATCTGCATCCATTATGATTACATAATCACCTTCAGAATATTTAAGTCCGGCATACATACCAGCTTCTTTACCAAAGTTTTTAGAAAAAGATATGTATTTAACATTACTATATTTATTTGCAAAATCCATAAGAATGGGAAGAGTTTTATCTTTACTTCCATCATCAACAAATATATAATTAAAAGAATAATCATTAATCTGGCTAATTACTTTATTAGTTTCAACAATAAACATTTCAAGTACATCTTCTTCATTGTAACATGGTACAATAATGTCAATTATTTTCATAAGTCAACCTCACTTCTGCCATATAAATGGCTGGTATTATTTGATTGTAAAATTGTTGCAAAAAAATGCACACATGAATTATTTTACAACAAAATGCCAAAGAAGTAAAGGCATTCAAAAACAAATTCTTATAGCTAAAAACCCATTTAAATGATATAATAGAGTCAAATATATATTTGGTTTAGAAGTGAGGTGATGGGATGTGGACGAATAAAAAGCGTGCAGATGCAAAAAAACAATACGAAAAGGATTATCTTACAAACTTTGCCAATAGAAATGGTTTTTTACATTACTATAAAAAACTTAGAAAAGCAAATAAAGTACATATTGTTTTTATTGATGTTGACAATTTTAAACGAGTAAATGAGTTATTTGGTCATAGTATGGGAGACTGGGTACTCAAGACAGTAAGTAACATTATAAGAAAAAACGTAAATGATGAATTTGTTGCTCGAATGGGAGGCGACGAGTTTATTATTGTATTTAATGAGGAGCTTGGAAAGCAGAACGTAATAGACACCGTAGAAGAAATAATGAAAGAAGTTAATTTAGTAGAAAGTAGAAAAGAAATAACATCACTGGTGTCATTAAGTATTGGAGTGATATTTGACCAAGACACAAATCAATCTATTGATGATTTATTGTATAAATGCGATGCGGCTATTTATCAGGCAAAGATAGAAGGGAAGAGTAGATATGTTATTTATAAACCTCATGTAGATAATGTAGAAACAAATAAAATAATAGAGACGGAAATGGAAAGTGCTCTGGAAGATGGACAGTTTAAGGTATATTTACAGCCTAAAGTAAATATGGTAAGTGGGAAGATAGTAGGTGCAGAGGCATTAGTTAGATGGGAGCATCCAACAAAGGGATTACGTACTCCTGATAATTTTATTCCATTGTTTGAGAAAAATGGTTTTATAGTGCAGTTAGATTTGTATATGTTTGAAGAGGTATGTAAGCTTAAGAAATCCATGAAAGACAAGACATATGGAGCAATGCAGATATCTGTAAATATATCAAGATTACACCTTTATGACAAGTCATTTTCACAAAAGTTGAATTCTATAGCAAATAAATATAGTATTGATACTAGTGAATTGGAACTAGAGATAACAGAAAGTGTATTTTTAAGGGATAGAAATGAGCTTATAAATACGATAGTTGAGCTTAGGGATAAGGGATTTAGTGTATCTATTGATGATTTTGGCTCGGGTTATTCTGCTCTAAACATGTTAAAGGATATTCCGGCAAATACTATAAAAATAGATAAAGAATTTTTAAGATTAACATCAGATGATATAAGAGGTAAGAAAATCTTGAAAAATGTTATCAATATGTGTAGAGATTTGAAGCTTGATGTTATAACAGAAGGAGTAGAAACAGAGGAACAGGTCGAATATGTAACAAAATGTGGTTGTGAATTAGCTCAGGGATTTTTTTACTCAAAACCTCTTACAGTAGAAAGATTTATCGAATATGTAGAAGAAGCGGCTAAAGTAGTAAAAGAAGTAGTCGAATTTAGTTTTAATAATACACTAGAATCTATAGATGGAAGATATAAATGTGATTACATTACAAGAGTTGGAGAAGATTCATTCATATTTGAAAAAGGTGTTAATGATAGTACAGGTTCTGTATTTCTACCAGGAGGAAGAACTCAGCGTAATCTGTTTGAAATGCCTATCGAAATAATGAAGAGTGAAAGCTATACGATAGTAATGTGGGTGAAACCTAAAAAACTTGTTGAGTGGAGTAGCGTTCTATATGTTAAGTTTGAAATGGGATTTGCAAGCATTGTACCATTGGCGTGGGATGATGCTTGTGATTTTAGAATAAGAGATTCAAAAGAAGTGGACGGATGGCATGATACAAGAACTTCTAATATAGAAGAAGGTATATGGACTCACATTGCGATATCTTATGATGCAAGAAAAGAAGTTACAAAGCTTTATATAAATGGTATTTGTGAAGCAAGTAAACAAAATATACCGGCTATGCGTTATGTAAAACTTATCTATGTAGGAGGTGATGTTTTCCAACCATCATTTATAGGAAATATATCAGAACTAAAAATTTTTAGTGAAGCAAAAGAAGATGAAGAGATAAAGAAGCTTTATGACTCATATGTAGTAAACTAAGAGGAGAAAAAAAGACTTTTACAAAATGAATTTACATTTTGTAGAAGTCTTTTTAAAAGATTATTTTTTGTCAAGTTCAGCTTGCATCATTGCACGAACTTTAAGTGAAAGTCCGAAGAGATTAATAAATCCTTCAGCATCATGATGATCATAAAGTTCACCAGTTGTAAAGCTTGCAAGTGATTCACTGTAAAGTGAGTATGGAGAAGTAGTACCGGCTTTAATAATATTTCCTTTGTAAAGCTTCATCTTAACTTCACCGGTAACAGTTTCCTGTGTTGATTCAATAAATGCCTGAAGAGCTTCACGAAGTGGTGTGAACCATTTTCCTTCATAAACAACATCAGCAAATTTTGAACCGATTATTTTCTTAAATGCCATTGTATCTCTGTCTAAGATTAATTCTTCAAGCTGAGCATGAGCTTCCATAAGGATAGTTCCGCCCGGTGTTTCATATACACCACGAGATTTCATACCAACAACACGGTTTTCTACTATATCAATAATACCGATACCATGCTTACCACCAAGAACATTTAACTCACTGATAATTTCAGAAGCTTTCATCTTCTTGCCATTTAATGAAACAGGAACACCTTTTTCAAATGTCATAGTGATATATTCGCCTTCTTCAGGAGCCTTTTCAGGAGAAACACCAAGAACTAATAAGTGATCATAATTTGGTTCATTTGATGGCTCTTCAAGTTCAAGACCTTCATGGCTTATATGCCATAAGTTACGGTCACGGCTGTAGCTTGAATCAGCTGAAAATGGAAGGTCAATTCCATGAGCTTTACAATAGTCAATTTCATCTTCTCTTGACTGCATGTTCCAAGTTTCATTACATCTCCAAGGAGCAATAATCTTAAGGTCAGGAGCTAAAGCTTTAATACCAAGTTCAAAACGAACCTGATCATTTCCTTTACCTGTAGCACCGTGGCAGATGGCAACAGCGCCTTCTTTTCTTGCGATTTCTACAAGACGTTTTGCAATACCTGGTCTAGCCATTGAAGTACCAAGGAGATATTTATTTTCGTATATAGCATTTGCCTGAACACATGGAATTACATATTCATCAACGAATTCATCAACGATATCTTCTATATATAACTTTTCAGCACCTGAAAGTCTTGCTCTTTCTTCTAGTCCATCAAGTTCGTTTCCCTGTCCAACATCGATACAAACACAAACAACATCATAATCATAATTTTCTTTTAACCAAGGAATAATCGCAGTAGTATCAAGACCACCAGAGTACGCTAAGATAACTTTTTCTTTCATTATACAAACCTCTTTCTTCTATAATATTATATATTTGTTTTAACATTCGACTGTATTATATATTCATTTATATATTTTATACATAGTCGGCTTAAGAATAAATATACATCATATTTTGTAAAAATGCAACATAATTTTCAAAAACCTGTTGCATAATATGCAAACTGGATGTATAATTACACAATAATATAATTATGCTAATTAAATTAAGAAAACTAGATTTACAGATAGAAAGGAAGTATTATTATGAAGCAAATAGAGGGTGGCGTTGTTGCAGCAAAGGGTTTTAGTGCAACAGGAGTTTCTGTAGGTATAAAAGCAAGCAAACAAGAAAAAAAAGATATGGCGATGGTTTATAGTGATGTACCATGTAAGGTAGCAGGTACTTTTACTTCAAATTTAGTAAAGGCAGCACCTGTAAAGTATGATATGGATGTTGTAGAGAACAGTCCATTTGTGCAGGCAGTTATAGTTAACAGTGGAGTGGCAAATGCAGGCACAGGAATTGAAGGAATGAATGATTGTAAAGCTTTAGCAAATGCAGTAGAAAAGGAACTAAATATTCCGGCAAATGCAGTGCTAATTGGCTCAACAGGTGTTATTGGTCCAAGACTTCCAATGGATAAATTGGTGGCAGGAGCAAAAAAACTTAAGGAAAATCTTGGAAAAGAAGCAAAAGATGCGACATTGGCAGCAGAAGCTATAATGACTACTGATACAATATCAAAACAAATTGCATATGAAGTAGAAATTGGTGGCAAGATAGTAAGAGTAGGTGGAATGTGTAAAGGTTCAGGTATGATTCACCCAAATATGTGTACAATGCTTGCATATATTACAACAGATGTGAATATTTCAAAAGAAATGCTTACAGAAATAGTAAAAGAAGATGTGAAAGATACATTTAATATGATATCAGTAGATGGTGATACCTCGACTAATGACACAATGCTTGTAATTGCAAACGGTTTAGCAGGGAATGCTGAGATAACACAGAAGAATGAAGATTATTATACATTTGCAAAAGCATTAAAGGAAGTAAATACATTTTTGGCTAAGAAGATGGCAGGCGATGGTGAAGGTGCAACAGCTTTATTTGAAGTGAAGGTTATTAATGCAAATACAAAAGATGATGCAGTAAAAATGAGTAAGTCAATTATTACATCAAGTCTTGTGAAAACAGCCATTTATGGACATGATGCTAACTGGGGAAGAATTCTTTGTGCAATGGGAAATTCAGGTGTGCAGTTTGACCCGGAAGCGGTAGATATTGTATTTGAAAGTAGAGTAGGCACATTAAAAATAGCTGAAAATGGTATTACAACAGATTTTAGTGAGGAAATAGCTACAAAAATCTTATCAGAAGATGAAGTTACAGTTATAGTAGATATAAAAATGGGTAGTGAAAGTGCAACAGCATGGGGATGCGACTTGACTTATGATTATATAAAAATAAATGCAGATTACAGAAGCTAGAAGAAAGGAATAATTGAAAAATGACAATAGAAATGGAAACATGGCAAGAGAAAGCAAATGTATTAATAGAGGCATTGCCTTATATTCAGAGATTTAACAGGAAGATAATAGTTGTAAAGTATGGCGGAAGTGCTATGGTGGATGAAGAGTTAAAGAAGAATGTTATAAAAGATGTAACACTACTTAAACTTGTAGGATTTAAGCCTATTATCGTTCACGGTGGCGGTAAAGAAATCAGTAAGTGGGTAGCTAAATCAGGAATGGAACCTAAATTTATTAATGGTCTTCGTGTTACAGATGATGCAACAATGGAAATAGTCGAAATGGTTCTTGGAAGAGTTGGTAAACAGCTTGTATCAATGGTAGAAGAGATTGGTGTTAAGGCAATCAGTATAAGTGGTAAGGATGGAAAATTCTTAACCTGTGAAAAGAAACTTTCAAATGGTGAAGATATAGGATTTGTTGGTGAGATAACCAAAGTTGATACAAAGATATTATATGATTTACTTGAAAAGGATTATCTTCCTATAATAAGTCCTATTGGAATGGATGAAGAATTCAATACTTATAATATTAATGCTGATGATGCAGCATGTGCTATTGCAAGAGAAGTGAATGCTGAAAAGCTAGCTTTTCTTACAGATATTGAAGGTGTTTACAGGGACCCATCAGATCCGTCAAGCCTTATCTCAGAACTTAGAGCAAGTGAAGCAAAAGAATTAATGAAATCAGGAAATATCGGTGGAGGAATGCTTCCTAAGATAAATAATTGTATTGATGCTATTGAAAACGGTGTTTCAAGAGTTCATATTTTGGATGGAAGAATATTACATTGCTTATTACTTGAGATATTTACAAATAAGGGAATCGGAACAGCTATATTAAGCGACAAAGAAGAAAAGTTTTATAGTGGAAATTAAACGCGCTAAGGAGGATTAGCATGAACAAATATATAGAAGAAGGAGATAAGAATCTTCTTCATACATACAATAGGTATAAATTAGTACTTGATAAAGGTGAAGGTGTATATCTTTATGATATCGAGGGTAAGAAATATTTAGATTTTGCTGCAGGTATAGCAGTATTTGCATTTGGTTATCATAATGAAGAGTTTAATAATGCTATTAAGGCTCAAATAGATAAACTTATACATACATCTAATTTGTTTTATAATGTGCCAGCTATAGAAGCTGCTAAAAAGATTACTAAAAAAACAGGCTTTGACAGAGTGTTTTTTACAAACAGTGGTACAGAGGCTATAGAAGGAGCTATAAAGCTGGCAAGAAAGTATTCCTTTAACAAGTATAAGGGAGAAAGAAATGAGATTATAGCAATGAATCATTCTTTCCATGGAAGAACCATGGGTGCATTATCTGTTACAGGAAATACTCATTATCAAGAAGCATTTAAGCCTCTTGTCGGTGGTGTGAAGTTTGCTGAGTACAATAATCTTGAAAGCGTAAAAGAACTTATTGATGATAAGACATGTGCTATTTTACTTGAAACAGTTCAAGGTGAAGGCGGAATTTATCCGGCGACACCTGAGTTTATTAAAGGTATCAGAGCTTTATGTGATGAGAAAGATATAGTAATGATTTGTGATGAGATTCAATGTGGCATGGGACGTACAGGTAAGATGTTTGCATTTGAAAATTATGATATTAAGCCGGATATTTTCACATCAGCCAAGGCGCTTGGTGGTGGTGTGCCGGTAGGCGCATTTGTTGCAACGGAAAAAATTGCGTGTGAAATGGTGCCTGGAGATCATGGAACAACATATGGTGGAAATCCATTGGCTTGTGAAGCTGTATCAAAAGTATTTGACATGTTTGAAAAAGAGAATATACTAGAAAGAGTAAAAAACATTAGTGAATACCTCGAAGAAAAGTTGGATAAACTTGTAGAAAAGTACTCATTTATTCTTGAAAGAAGAGGTATGGGACTTATGCAAGGGCTTGTTCTTGATGAAAGTCATAAGGTTGGAGATGTTATAACAAAGGCTATAGATAATGGGCTTATTGTTATTTCAGCAGGAGGAAATGTGCTTAGAATGGTACCTCCACTTATTATTTCGAAGGATGATGTAGATAACATGATAGAAATACTTGAGAAGGTATTGAATTAAGACATATTGTACTTTTAGCAGTTTGTTTAAGGAGAAGGCATGATTAGAAAGTATTTAAATGTATTTGTAGGAATAATAGTAATGGTTCTACTGACTGTTATAATTATCAATGTAGCAAATGGATATAAAAAAGAAAAAGTAAATAATGAAGATGATGCTGATAAAGTTTCAGAGGAAACTACAATTGATATCTGGTACACATATAAAGGATATGAAAGTTACTTGAAAGAGTTGGCAGCACAATATGAGCAATCATGTGGCTGTAAGGTGCGCCTTACTTACTTTACATCAATAAACTATCTGGATAAGATAAGCGAAGCAAGTAAAAACGGAAGTGGACCTGATGTGTTTATTTTAAGTAGCGAACATCTTCAAAATGCCGTTTTACTTGGTATTGCTGAACAAAATGATTATCCTGATATTTATACTGCAGATAATTTTTATACTAAATCAATTGAAAACATGACATACCTTGATAAGAAATATGGTTATCCATTAGGCTTTGACACAAGTATATTATTATATAATAAAAGTTTTGTGAATACACTTCCTACATCATTTGATGAAATTGAGGAATTTGCAAATAATTTTAATAACACTGAAGAAGACGCGAATCAAGAATTTTCTGATATAGAAGCTATACTTAGATGGGATGTTTCTGATTTTATGTATAATTATGGTTTTTTTGGAAGTTACTTTAACATTGGAGGTACTTTTGGTGATAATCCACAAGTACTTAGCATGAATAATGAAAATGCAATTTTAGCAGGTGAGTATTACAAATCACTTTCACAATATTTTTATGTAGATATAAATACATCAGAATATACTAAAATAATTGATGAATTTTTAAATGGAAAAATTGTATATACTATAGCTTCATCAGATATTATCTCAAAGCTTACAGAAAAAGAAGAAGAAGTAGGAATGATGGTATTGCCAAGGCTTAGTGATGAATTAGATACTAAAGCGATATCGATTACAGACTTAGCTATTGTTAATCCATTCGGTGATATGAAGGATGAAGCAAGAAAATTTGCGAAAATGGTAACTTTTGACATAGCAGAAGAAATGTATGAAAAATGTAATATAATTTCTACAAAAAGAATAGAATATGAAAATAAATATATTAATATTTTTACAGA
>JAVBUL010000123.1:0-10867 GCA_031555415.1 Lachnospiraceae bacterium
CAAATCTTTCCTCAAGCTTTTGGAATAATTCTTTTTGGAGAGTATATAGTATAGGCATTTTTCTTGTCCTGAGGCTTAAGCACCCTGATTCTTTTCCTCCTATGGAATTATTAGGATATACAGTTAATTCTTCAAACTCAATATCTACTTTTTTCTTATCTCTTACAAACTCATCAAAAAATTCTTCCATTTCTTTAAGACTAAAAATCGTAAAAGGTTGTTTTAAAGAAACATGATGTGGTAATCTAGCCATTTCAAAGCCAAGACCTCCTATTTTATGTGATTTAAGCATTAAATTTCTGCCAAAGTTTTGAGTTGCATTATCACCTATTAAAACAATTGTTGCTTTCAATCTTATCCCTCCATTTCCTTGCTTAATATACATTTAAATTCCGAGAGGCTTATGCTATTAATAGACTCATCATCTCTTTTTCTAAAAGAAACTTCATTGTTTTCTACTTCCTTTTGACCAATAACCATTATATAAGGAACTTTATCCATTCTCGCTTCTCGCATCTTATAACCTAGTTTTTCTGCCCTATCATCTATTTCACATCTAATGCCAATTTTTTTTAGCTCATACATAACTATTTTCGCATATTCATTATACTTCTCGGAAATAGTTAATATTTTGACTTGAATAGGAGATAACCACAAAGGAAACTTACCCGCATAGTGTTCAATTAAAATTCCTATAAATCTTTCAATCGAACCATATACTACCCGATGAATCATAATAGGACGATGTCTTTCACCATCTTCTCCAATATATTCAGCTTCAAACCGAATAGGTAATTGAAAATCAAGTTGGATTGTTCCACATTGCCAAGTTCTTCCCATTGAATCCTTTATATGAAAGTCTATTTTAGGACCATAAAATGCACCGTCACCTTCATTTATCATATAATTGCAATTTATTTCATCCAAGGATTTTCTCAAAACGTTTGTTGCCATATCCCAATCTTCAATACTACCAATAAATTTTTCAGGTTTTGTCGACAGTTCAACATCATATTCAAAACCAAACCTTTTATAAACCTCATCAATCAATCTGGCCACTCCCTTTATTTCGTCTAAAACCTGCTCTGACATCATAAATATATGGGCATCATCTTGTGTAAAGTTTCTTACTCTCATTAAACCATGTAATGCACCTGACTTTTCATGTCTGTGAACGATTCCAAGTTCTCCTATTCTTAATGGCAGTTCCTTATAAGAACGAGGTTTCATTTTATATACCAACATCCCTCCAGGACAATTCATTGGCTTTAAAACAAATTCTTGTTCTTCAATATTTGTAGTATACATATTTTCTCTGTAGTTTTCCCAATGACCAGATATTTCCCATAACTTTTGTTCTAAGAGGAGCGGTGTTGATATCTCCAGATATCCTTCTCTTTCGTGTATCTCTCTCCAATAGTCTAGCAGCAAATTTTTAACTATAACTCCTTTAGGCAGAAAGAAGGGAAGACCTGGTGCTTCATCTAAAATCGAAAAAAGCTGTAATTCTTTTCCTATTTTTCTATGATCTCTTAACTTAATTTCTTCTTGCTTAGCAATATACTCTTCAAGCTGTCTTTTACTCGGAAATGATATTCCATAAATCCTTGTTAACATCTTATTGCTTGAATCTCCTTCCCAATATGCTCCTGCTATAGTTGTAAGTCTTATAGCTTTAACTAAACATGTATTTCCTATATGTGGTCCTTTACATATCTCAACATACTCACCTTGCTTATAGACAGAAATTGTATCTTCTTTAGAAAACTTTCTCAATATCTCAATCTTATAATCTTCTCGCTTTTCTTCCATTAACTTTATAGCCTCTGGTTTTGTCATATAATCATTCTGTATCACAAAAGAAGATTTTACAATATTAACCATTTCTTTTTCTATTAGCTCTAAGTGGCGTGGTGAAATTTCAAAACCTAAATCAAAATCATAATAAAAACCTTGCTCAATCGCAGGACCAGTAGCACACTTAGCACTAGGATATAATCTCTTTACTGCTTGAGCCAAAATGTGCGATGTTGTATGCCAAAAAGCTTCCCTCCCCTCTTTTTCCTCAAAGCTTGATTCAGCAATCAAACCATTTCCTTTAATAATTTTCATTTCTTATGTTCTCCTTCCATAAAGAATAATTGTCTAACATAAGAAAAGCACCCAAAAGACTTCCCATAATAAATGGGTATCTTAAGGGTGCACTTATACGATGCACGGTTCCACCTTAACTTTTTACTTCAGATTCAAATAAATCCTATCCTTTAACGCAGGCATACGGCAATGCTTAAAAATTCGGCATTACAGCTCGGGAATGGTTTTCGTAATACTTCTAGCATGAAAAACTTCCACCTTATGTTTTTCTCTCTGGATGCCTCCATAAAACTACTCTTTCCGTCTTTGCTTTTCTTATGTTATGGTAATTATATGTTACAGAATACTTTTTGTCAACAGAGTATTACATATCATACTTCTTCATTATAAACATAATCGCTTCTGTTATTTCCTTTATCATCGCGTTTTCTTTAAATGGAATATCATCAAATACTTTGCCTGTATAATAATTAATAACTTCTTCCTTATTTTTTATTGAATCTTGAAATAAGTAATCTATAGGAACTTCTAACTCATCTGCAATTTCCATATATTTACCAATAGAAGCACAACCATTATCGCTTTCTATATTTCTATATGAATTAATATTTATGTTTATCTTCTTTGCCATTACATTAAGAGGAATATTTTTAGACTCTCTGGTTTTCCTTATCTGTCTAGCAGCCGCTGAATAGTCAATAAATCCATTCTCATACTCTTCATCACTTTTATCATTTTTAGATTCATGCAGTAATTCTTTATAATACTCTAATACTTTTAATACATTAAGAACTCTGTTTCTATCATTTTCCATTGTTAACACGTTAATTTCTTGTGTTGTCTTTTTACTTTTCTCATCATTCCTACCCAAAATCTCCATCAAAGGTATATCAAACTTATTTGCAAATGACATAACTCTTTTAAATGTAGGAACGGCAATACCTCTTTCAATGTTGCTTACTTGAGTCGTTGAACAATCTAATATTTCACCAAATTCTTTTTGTGTATATTTTCTTGATTTACGGATTCTTCTCATACAATTTCCAATTCTTGTATTTCCGTTCTCTTTCTCCATTGTATAATCCTCCTTTTTCGCTTAATTGTATCTAAGGTACACGACACAATAAATATGTTTTCAAAGGTATTGTCATCTAAAAATTAATTTTAGGTTCCTTTTTTTCAATTATACAAAAGATTTTACTCAAAAACTGCATGATTATACTAACATTCTCTTATTGCCTCTAAATCTTCAACTGTTTTCATAAGTTCTCTCCTTAACTATCGCCACAAACAAACCGGCATATACTTTGGCATTACTCTATATTTCAAAAAATCTGATTCATTTGACGTTTCTGAATCTATGTAGTAATCTACAGCATCCATAATACTCTTATTACAATTGCCCATATTATAAAACAAATTACTTCTTTCTTCGTTTACATCAATATCCTTAAATTCCCCAGATTTTATTTTCTCTACATACTCACGTAATTCAACTTTTCTACAGCGGTAAACATATTCAAATGGTACACTTGCAAATCTTTTAGGATTTGAATCAGGTATTAACCAGTCTACGACTGCAATGCTTGGCACCCCAAATAGCATTGCTTCTGTCATTACGCTAGACTCATCTGATACTACCAAATCACACATCTCAAGTGCAACTAATATACTTTCCTCTGGCTCTATATAGTAAAGATTATCGTATTTATTTTCATGTATCTGTCTCATCTGTTCAATGTCGTCTATTACAAACTGATATTGCTTTGGCCAATGAGCCTGCTTTATCAACAAGTTAACCTTCAAAGATGCCAATGCCCTTATAAAATCATCTTCTTTAAAATCATTTTCCCATGATGGTGCATACAAAACTGTATAATCATACTTTAAACCAAATTGGTCCTTTAGCTGTTTTGCCCTATCTATTATGTCACTTCTTCCTACATAATCACTTTTAGGATAACCAAACATAAATGTTCCTTTTTTTGGCAAGGTATGATTAAGAGCTGAACATTCAAGCCATCTCTCTTTCCATTCCACCCCCGGTAGAATACCTATATCAAAGCCGTTCCAACGCTCTACATTCCAAATATCTGGCCATCTATTATGACCTTGGGCCATATCATGTAGAAGTATCAAAGAAAACTTTGAGTTTTCAGGATAACAAAAATGCTGACAGTAAACACCTATTTCTGCTTTTTCATCAATTATATCCGTAAATTTTGTTTTATAACCTCTCTTAATAGCCTCCTTTTCAATCGGCTCAAGATTATAATACTCTCCCTTATCTGTATAAAAAAAGGTTATCTCTTTCTTAACATCTTCTTTTTTTCCTTCAAACAGCAATTCCTGATAAAATTGTTCCAAAAACTGTCCTTCGGATACTTCTAAAAGCTTATTTGTAGCTAAATATTTCAAGTACTCATTATATTCTTCATACTCTGCTTTTAACGTTTCTTCATCAAAACTCTCGAAATATGATGAAACCAACTCCGATTCAATAAATGAAACTCTTTTATTATATAGCAAGATATAATTGAGTATCAATGATTTCAAATTATTAGCTTTATTATATTTTAAAAGGATACAATCATCTTTCACTAAAGAACTCGTTCTAATCATTAATGTTGATAAACATCCATACAAATTTACTTTTTGGTCAATACACATTTCAAGTATATCTTTTCCATTAAAAGTCACCTTTTCAAATAACCCCTTAATATTTTTACTTGGAGCAAACATTACATTACCGTTATTATCTACATAGTTACGAGAACAAATGCAAGCATCTGTACTTTTATTATTTCGTAAATACTTTGACATTTCAATCAACCTATCCTTAGAAAAAACTTGGTTTGGTTGAACGAAACATATATATTCACTATCCGTATTATAAATATAATCAAGTACGTCCTCAAGGCTATCTTCGTTCCAATGAACATTCACTTGCTCTATATTTCCATAATTCGATTGCATAATTGTGTTATTTATGTATTCCTCCTCGCAATCAATACAAATCATAGATATCTTTTTTCGTGGAATCATTTCAAGAAGATCCTTTGTTTCCTCAAAATTCAGTACTGATTCCTTTACTAATTCCACATATTTTTCAGCTTCATCATACATTTCTTGATTTACTAAGTTTATCACATCTTGTACAACTTGTTCTTTTGAAATATTCATATATTTATATGCTACCCTTTCTTATGCCTTTTTCTTAAAACACTCTGAAATCCTTTGAATAAATAAATCCTCATCCTCATTCGGAAACTCACATTGAATTATAACTAAAAATACATAAATAGACATATTCGAAAACTTAATCTCTTTACTTAGGGTTTCTCTAATTTCATTATTATCAAAATATTTTATATATAACTTCAATAACGATACCATCTCATAATATTTCTTAATCATATTTTTCAGATTATCTATTTCACCAAAAGAAAATTGAATATTTTGGCTTGATTCTATACCGTATGTTTCTAAAATCTTTTGTAAATCAACAATATCACTATCTTGCATACTTTCTAGTTTGTTATCTATGAAAAATTGATATAATCCTACAAAATCTTTTTTTGCTATAAAACTATTTATATGTGCTTTCAATACTGTTTCTTCATCTGATGTTGATAATAACTTTTTAATATTTTTTCCAAAATCAATGGCTTTTCTAAAATAGTTATATTGATTATAAGCAGCTGTATTTATTACCTTTTCTCTGAAGTATTTTTCAAATTTTCCAAATACGTCAATATGCTTACTGCATCCGAATTCATCTAATAGCAACATAAGCGGACATGCTTCTTCAACCCATGGATTAAATGCATATAAAAGACTGATTGAACGAAATATAATATATGATGCAGGTATATTAGGAAATGAATATTCTTGGTCAAAAAACACTAAGTCAGCATCATCCACAAAGCAATTTCTGTCTATCATATCTGTGTATCCCTTTTTTAATATGACACCCATATTCACTTCGCTATCTATAATCCCAATTTGATGAAAGTATGTTTCTCTTGAATCTACATGCTCTGATGACGACAAAATACTTTTATATAGTAACCTTAATGACTCAAGTATTTTATCTTTATCTTTAGCCTTAGCATATTCAAGTATCTTCTGCTCTAATGTAGGTAATTTTACACATTCCATAATTTGCATTCCATTTTCATACTTACTGTTTATTACTTTTATACCACGTTCTTTTAACTCATCGGAATTTTCACATATTCTTTTAATATGTTCTAAAGCTTCTGGTTCAAGTGCTTTCTTGTGCACTACATCATCCATATGTATAATAGTCTGCATTTGATATTCTGGCTTTCTTGCATTGCTTGTTGCTACAAAAATAGCATTATCAAATTCCTTATCCAAACTACACTCTACAAAAAATGAATTTGCAAAAAAAGGAAAAACATTATTTTCAAGCAGATCTCTATACATATCTTGCTCATCTGCTATCACTGAATCTTGATATAAGTAATATGGTCTTGCTTCACGTAATTGCTCAATCTTAGGCAAATAAGCATCTGTGTATATATAATTCGGAAACTTATAATCTGGCATAGGATAATAAAATTTATTATATTCAAATCCACTTCTTTCAACCAAGTCTTTTAGTTCTTCTCTACTAAAAGTTTTTGCCACCCTATTTCCTATTTTATATTGATTCATTCCATCGAAAGGAGCACTCGTATGGTCTTCAGGAGTACCACACCAGTATTTTAATCCATACTTATTCTCTATTGCAATAAGTAGTTTTCCATTATGTTTTAATAGTGCTTTCACTTTTATTAAGAAATCAAGAAATGGATCGTTTGATTGTGTATAATGAGCTTGATATTCTAATACTCCTATTAATGTAATATAATCAAATTTTTTTTCAAATTCTATGTCATTTAAATTTCCCACTATAATTTCAAGATTACTTTTATTACGACATCTATGTTGTGTAGCTGTTGCTCTACGTTTAGACAGTTCCACTGCTGTTACATCTTTACATTTATCACATAATACAGGTGTTATTGCACCCATGCCACAACCTATTTCCAAAACACTGCTATCTTCCTTAAAGCTGTACCAGTTAAGTATATTTTTCCTCAAATCAGATAAATGATAATATGTTGGCCATGAAAAGTTATTGGTAACTGCCTCTCCATAGTCTTGTCCTTTAGTCGAATCTATGATATTTATTATAACGTCTTCTATATCTCCATCTGAATAAACGTCTCCTTTATACCACTTTAAGTTCATTTTTGGTAATATTTCACTCATATAACACCCATTTACACCTTTCACTAGAAAATATGAATTGTTAACACATATCTTTTATATTAATCTTTACTTATACATTGAATTATACACTGAAAGATAGCAATAATCAACAAAAAGGGATACGTATTTAACGCTTCTTAGGAAGATAAGAGAGCATGCCTTTAGTAAATTCCGCCCAGCTATATTGCTCCATAAATTCTGAATTATACGCATTTATCGCATTAACTTCACCATTCATAAAATCAAAGTAATCACAGTTACATTTATCAGTTACAATTGCCAGTTCTCCTCGACGTCTTAAAATGATATCCGCAAATCCCGCTGTATTAAGGGTCGCAATTAAATCAGCAACTAGTTGTCTGTATTGAACCTGTAACGATTTTGAATCCTCGCGTTCCTCCCATATTTTTGCAATAATTTCATTTTTCTTACACCACGCTCCGCCACGATTTACAAGATAAGCTAAAAGCTCTTTAGTTTTAGAGCGCGAAAAGACAAGAGGGATTCCTTCTACAAATATCTCAAAATTGCCAAAGCACTGAATTCTAATGCCTTTATTGTTACATAGTGCAGGATAACGTAAATTTTCAAGTTCTTTTGCTATCTGCTTTGAATCAAAAGGTTTCATCACATAACCAGAGGCACGAAGTGTAAAAGCTTCCATCGCATAACGACTATATCCTGTAATAAATATTATATTTACCTTTCCATCTATATCTTTTAAATGCTTTGCCAAAAGCAACCCATTCATCTCATTCATTTCAATATCTAAAAACGCAACATCAACAATGTTTTCCTTTGCATATGCAAGTGCCTCATCCGAAAACTGAAAATATTTAACATTTGCATCCTTGATCACCTGCTTAATCGCACGTTCAAGCGCCTGCAATGCTGATTGTTCATCATCAACAGCAATAATATTCAACTTTTTGCCTCCTCTGTCTTTGGAATTTCTATTGTAGAAATCGTTCCCACTCCAATGGTACTTTCAATTTTTAGAACTCCCCCACATGTGCTTTCCAATCTATTGCGCACATTATCTATACCTGTATGACTGCGACCATCTGGCCGAATTAGTTTGACATCAAACCCCGTGCCATTATCTATGATTTTTATACAATAACAATCTGCCATTTCTCTAGTCTGTATAATTACCTTACCGCCATTTCTTCTTTTAGTTGCTCCATAACGCACTGCATTCTCGACAATCGGTTGAATCGTTAACACCGGTAGCATAAAATTCTCTGTATGTATATCATATTCAATTTCTAATCTGTCACGAAAGCGTAATTGCTCTAATCTAAGGTATTGTCTTGTATGTTCCATTTCTTTAAAAAATGGTATTAATTCTCTTTGAGAAAGAGCATCCATATTACTTCGCAAATAGTTGGAAAAATCCAAAACTGCTTGATGCGCCAAATCAGGATCTACATAAATCAAATTATCAATAGTTCCTAATACATTATATAAAAAATGTGGCTGTATCTGGCTAAGCATTATAGAAATTCGCTTTTCAGTCAGCTCTGATTCCTGTATTTCAAGCTGTTTTCTAAGTTCTACTTGTATATTAACATAAATCAGGAAAGTGGTAAAGGCTCCACCAACAGCGCCCATATAGATATCCTCTAAAAATAACTCTATTACATAACAAAAAATAGGAATAACTGTATAAAGTAACAGTGATATCCACTCTCTTTTTTTCAATACCTTTTTATAGTATAACGCAATACTCATACAAATGAGCAAAATAATTGATGGTATTATATTTGATATCCAATATGTTCTTTGCTGTATATAATTGTTATATTCATCAAAATAAACATACAAATGGGTGATTGAAGCAATAACAGATAAGCAAATACTAGCTATACCTAATAATGTAATGTATTTAAAAATCTTCTTTGATAGACTAACCTTCGTTCCTAAATATTCATAAAGATAAAGTCCAAAAGCAATACATTGTACTCCTCCTGAACCATAGCTTATAAAGTCTGCAACACGAATTATTATATTAACACTATTTCCTGTATGACCAGTCATTAACTCGACAATACCTTCACTTGTAATTCCAACCAGATTAGACATCACCATTAAAAAAAAATAAAAATGTAGTCTTTTTTTTAAATTTCCAGAGAAAACTGACAAAATAAATAGGAATACAATAATCATTAAGGCACTTATACATAGAGCTAAATATATAATGTATTCTGATGTCACTTGTATCACCTCACTACTATTTATTTTTTTCTGATTGTCTTAAAAGGTATGCAGTAACAGGTTCTGCCCAGCTATATCCTGCCATATATTCTCCATTATACGTATTTAGTGCTTGTGTATCTCCATTTAATAAATCCTTATAATCACTTGAATATAATCTCGTATCTACTGAAATCTGCCCCCAGCTTCGATAAATCAGCTTTCCTGCTCCGGCTTCTTTTAATTTCTTTTCTAAATTTATTATAATTTTTTGAAGCTGATTTTGTAAAGATCTTGTATATGGCTTGTCCTCCCAAAAAACAGCGGCTATTTCTGCTTTTGTTACTCCCGCTCCATTTCTATGAACCAAATATGCAAGCAGTTCCTTTCCCCTTGTATTGGAAAATGGTATTCTTTTTCCATCCACATACATTTCAAAATTTCCAAAACATTGCATTCGAATTTTTTGTGATTGATTTGGTGTAGTAGAAATTCTAAGATTTTTCAGTTCTTCTATGATTTGATCTGTTGTTACTGGTTTAAGAATATATCCTGATGCATGCATTGAAAATGCATTTCCCATGTAGTCAGAGTAGCCTGTTACGAAAATGATGTTGGTTTTTCCGTTTATTTCCTTTAATTTAAGTGCTAAATCTAATCCACTCATTGTACCTAGTTCGATATCCAAAAAGGCAACATCTATATTGTTATCTTTTGCGTAAAGTAAAGCTTCTTCTCCATTACTAAAGCCATTTATATTGCTTTGAGGAGAAGCTTCTTTTAGGCAATCTAATATAGTTAATAAATTTAAGCGTTCGTCTTCTACTGCTAAAATATTCATGTCTGTACTCCTTTATTACTTATATTATAAGAGCTATACTTTGAATTATACACTGAAATGTGGGATTAATCAATAAAAAATAGATGGAGGGTGGAGAATGTGTGGGGTGAAGGGAGACTCACAACTTTGTTGATGAGGGGATTCGTTTAGTTTACTCCGCCGTGTAGTTGATGAAAGCATAGCTTACATCAACACGCGGGCTTCGCCCTATATGAATAAATAAAAAGATGATTCCATTTAAGAGCAAGCTCTTACTGGAATCATCTTTTTATTTATTCATGCACGGCTCATTGCCATCACGATTACTCTATAATTTTAGCAACCTTACCTGAACCTACTGTTCTACCACCTTCACGGATAGCAAAACCAAGACCCTGCTCCATAGCGATTGGGTGAATAAGTTCGATAGTCATTTCTACGTTATCACCAGGCATACACATTTCTGTACCTGCT
>JAVBUL010000066.1:0-5497 GCA_031555415.1 Lachnospiraceae bacterium
ATTGAACGAAAGATATTGTATAGTTTAAGTTTGATTTATAGAAAATGGAGAAGCATAAATGAATTTTATATGGAAAAGTAGTATTATTTTATATGTAGCTAAATTGTCATTTCTAATTTTAGTTTTGATAGTAGGTGATGCAGAAGGTATTGAAATAGGATATGGACTAATAGAATTTTTTTCAAGTATGATTTTTGCTATAATAACGATATTGATAATTATACTTACCATAATATATAAAAGAAGTGAAAAGGGGTTTTATTATTACTATTATGAAAATCATAAAACTAAAAAAATAGCTTTAATAATGGGCATATGTATATTTATAGAAATGATTTTGTTGGTATTTGATTTAATATTTTACTCATCTAAGCCTGTATTGATTTATTTTATTCTAGCAAAAGTTATTGGAATGGTTTTTGTAGCTGTAAATGGATTTACATACATAATCTGCAAAAATGATTATATAAAAAAATTAGAAAAGCAAAGATTAGAAGACGTGAAAAATAATTAAGATAAATAATTCACATCAAGACAAGGTTCAGGGCATATGATCTGAACCTTGTCTTGATGTAGGTGTTCTAAAAAAATAATGCTTGACAAGGTGTGAAAAAAATGTTAATTTAATGTTAAATGGGAGATGTGCGAATATGAAAATAAAAGTTATCAAAAAAAACTTTATTATTGGCAGGTTACCCAAGTGGTACCTGTTTTTTTTATAAATTAAATGGAAAGAATAGTGAGGGGACTCTATATGAAACAAAATGTAAAAATTATATGTAATATAGGATTTTTAATATGTATATTTCTATTTCTAATGTGCATATCAGTTAAACATATTGGTACAGATGAAAAAGATATTGTTCAACATAGAATGCAGTGGTATTTAAATCGGTTATTTGATGGAGATAGTCCACTTATGTATTTAGGAGATAAAAAGGTTTCTATTGCTATAATTGATTCAGGAATTGATGATACGCATTTAGACTTAGTGGATGCTGTTAAAGATAAGTATGTAGTAACAAGTTTAGATGAAAATGCTAATGATGATTATGGACATGGTACATTTGTATGTGGAATTATAGCAGGTTATCCCAATAATCATGATGGTATATTAGGAATAAATTCAAATGTTGATATTTTATCAATAGATGTATCTGATGAAAATGATTTGGTTGAGATAGTTGGAATGATTGAAGCTATTGAATATGCTATAAATATGAATGTGGATATAATTAATCTTAGTATAATGACAAAAACTGATTATAAGGAACTACATAATGTAATCAAAAAAGCATATGAGCAAGGTATAATTATTGTTGCAGCTTCAGGAAATGATACCGATGAAAAATGCGGATATCCTGCAGGTTATGAGGAAGTGCTTTCAATTGGGGCATATACCAAGAGTGGCGAGATTATGTATAGTGAATTAGATAATACTATATATTTGCCTGGCAAGAATATAGTATCAACTAGTTATGGCAGTGATTTATATGCCAGTAGAGACGGTACATCTGTGGCAACACCAATGATGACCGGCATTATTTCATTGATACTTTCACATAAAGATTTAAGTAATAATGATATTATGAATTATTTCTCGAATTATAATGGTAAGAAGATTACAAGTGTTAATAAAATATTTAATGATTTGAAAATATCTTATTAAAGTGTGACTTTTTATAAATAATTATCTAAGGAGACGAAAATGAAGAAAAGAGCTGTAGCATGTGCATTATCAGTTGTATGTATTGTATGTAGTACATATAATAAATTTAATGTTTATGCACAAAATGTAGAAAATGTTGGAGAAGGGAGGGATATAATATTAGAGTATATTGATTATGAGAATGAGTATAAAGAAGTTTTTTATAAATCAAATATAGAATTTGAAGATACATATAAGGAAGACTTGGCAGATTGCAAAGGTATAAAAGTTGATTATTATGATTTGATATTATTAAATAGTGATAATGTTAATGAAATAGTTGAAGATGGTGCAATTTTAGTAGTTGATATTGAAACTAAGGATGAGATTACTTATTTAATAAATGAATATCAAAAAAATGTCGATTATGTTTCAGAAGTAACGATGGAAAAATTAGAAAGTGTTTATTTCTCTAATTATGGTGGAGAAACTATTATGGGTTATATTGGATCTGGAATATTGGACAGTGATGATAGTGAAGCAACAGAAGAAGTGACTGATAGTAATGAAACAGATATAGAGAGTTTTATTAAGACATTACAAACCATTGAAGATGAAGAAAACTTTGCAATTGAAACTAAGATGGGAGAATTAGGAATTGATTATGAAAAAGAAAGTGGGTTAGCATTTCAGATTCCAGCATTGAATACTGTATTAAAGCCAGTATCAGCAAATACTAATTTGTATGTCAATACTATGTTTAACAAAAGTTTTGCATGTCAAATAAGTCTAACTGCATATTGTTATAAAGGAACAGTATGGGATGCAGGTGGAAAAAAAACATATTATAACTATATACTGTCTTCTGCGCAGGTAGCACCAGAAGATTGGATTGCGGTTAGTAATTATACAGCAAGAATTGGAAGTAATAGCATAAATACATCTATATTAGAGGCTGCATATATAGATGATAATGAAAAATCGTCTACATATTCATTATCAGGAGGAGCAAGTCTTGATATTGGCAAAGATATTAAAGCATCTGTATCAGTTAATCCATCCATTTCAAACACATATTCAACATCAACAATGGATGTCATAGAAAAATTTTCACATATGAAGGATACTTCTTATCCATACTGCGATTGGTATGTTATTCCAAGTGATAAGGAAGCAAAAGGACAAAGTAGAAAAATTGAGCCAGCAATTGTTACAAAGTCAACAGTATATACAAATGGTAAAGTTTCGATTAGAAATGTACAATTAGTAAATAAGTGGAAAGACTTTGGCATCAACCAGTATACTTATTATAATAGTTCAGAAATTGTTAATGAATTAACTGTTTCATTTAAATAACAGGAGGTAGAAATGAAGAAAGTGATTTTTGGAATTATGTTAACAATTGTAGGACTAGTAGGAGCTAGTGTACTATTTATGTCGGTTTTTTTAGTAAGACCTACATTTGATTGGTATGAAGTAATGGGAGGTTATCAGTTAAGTGGATTATTTATTTTATGTATAATTGATATTATAATTGGAATGTTGATATGTGGTATCGCAGCATTATTAGAACTGATAAAAAGTATTAAACTATATAATAGTAAGATTTAATTATTGATAAAAATAAGAGGTTTATTGTGACTAAACAATAAGTCTCTTGTTTTAAATTTTTAGCTTGATGTTAAATTTTTTTCTTGTACAAAAATATGAAAGATTAAAAAGAAAATAATAACTTGACAAACATTGTTGAAATATGCTATTTTAACATTAATTGGGAGAACGTGAATATTGAAAAGTATAGTTGCTAAAAAGTAATCAGATGTTTTTATATAAGCAGGTATCCCAGGAGAAACCTGCTTTTTGTGTATAATAATAGGAGGGTGAAATTATATGAAGAAAAAGCGTTTAGTAATAGAAATAATTTCAGCAGTTATTGTTTTAGCTATAATAAGTATTGTAATAGTATTTTTTATATTTTCTACAAGGGACGAAGAGAGAAGTGACTCACAACGTATCAAAAACAATGATATAGACAGATATATACAAATAGTTTATGAAGACGATAGTTTTATAAGTAAAGATGAAATAAACTTTATAAAACATGATAATAAACTGCCTGTAGGAAATTATGTGGATTATGAACTGTCTATATTGGAGTATGGTGATAATGCTTACTATAATAAGGGTGGGGTCCTTAGGGATTTATATCTTGGAGAAAAAATACAAAGTGAAAAGAAGATATATGACAAGAGTGGAGAGGTAGAGTTAGAACTTTATTCAATAAAGGGAGTATCTACAGAGGTTGCAGTTGGCGTATGTGGGAAAAATAGTGAAATAAAGAATTTATTCTTAAACGATAGTTACAAAGCAGACAATATGATGGAATTAATGGAAGATTGTGGTTTTTTTCATGGAGCTATTGTAGAATATTGTAGCTTATCAGATTACAATGGTAAACATTCCATTTGGTATCAAGGAATTACGATGGATGAGTTGCGAGATATGTTGTTCGAAGATTCAGAATTAATGTTAGCTAAAGATTTTGATTCGAGAGTTGAAGAAACGGGTATGTCATTTCGTATTTATGTAAGTAGTTTTGATTGCTATTTCTGGATTAGAATTTTAGAGAATGGTGACTTAAGGGTAGATTCTATGGATTTATATAATTCATGGGTATTCTCGAATGAAAATGGAATTGAAAAGGGAGTGGAATTTATTAATTATATAAGAATTAATTATAAAGGTGCTTTTTTATAAATAAAGTCAATAAAATCTGAGGTGTTCCAATGTTTGTAGGAGTTGTAAATAATCCAAATAATAATTAGTATCTGTTTAGTAAACGGGAGAATAAGCTTGAAATAGTAATGGGTGCGATTTGATTTAGTCGCATCCATTCTTTGTTATTAATTATGATTGAAAAAAAAGCTTATATAAGGTATAATAATACGCGTCAATTCAAGAGGAAAAAGAGGTTATTGTGAAAGAATAATGAACATTAAAGAAAGGAAGCCCAGATTATAGTTCTTTCACATTTTGATATGGGCAGTTTCACAATAAGCTTGTGAAATGCAAGGGTTTATAATGAATAAAAATATAGAAGAAATTCTAGAAAAAATAGATTTAACTAAAGAAGTACCTATAAACGAGCCTGAAAGACAGTATTATTTTATGGCAAAACTTAGAAAGTACATAAGTCAGAAGGAAGAAGAACTAGGCAGAAAACTCACTTGCTGTGTGAATACCTTTGGCTGTCAGATGAATGCAAGAGATTCAGAAAAGTTATTAGGCATACTAGAACTAGTTGGTTATGTACCTGTTGAAGATGAAAATGCTGATTTTGTAGCTTATAATACTTGTACAGTAAGAGAAAATGCAAATCTTAAGGTATATGGGAGATTGGGGCATTTATCAAATGTAAAGAAAAAGAATCCACATATGATTATTGCTCTTTGTGGCTGTATGATGCAGGAAGAGCATGTTGTTGAGAAAATCAGAAAAAGCTATAGATTTGTTGATGTAATATTTGGTACACACAATATTTTTAAGCTTGCTGAGCTTATTTACTCAAGAATAAAGTCAAACTCGATGATTATAGATATTTGGAATGATACTGATAAAATAGTTGAAGAGCTTCCTGTTGATAGAAAGTATCCATTTAAATCAGGTGTAAATATTATGTTTGGATGTAATAATTTCTGCAGTTATTGTATTGTTCCATATGTAAGAGGACGTGAAAGAAGCAGAAAACCTGAGGATATTATTAATGAGATTAAAGGACTTGTAGCAGATGGTGTTATTGAAATTATGCTATTAGGACAAAATGTAAATTCTTACGGTAAGAATCTTGAA
>JAVBUL010000179.1:0-6564 GCA_031555415.1 Lachnospiraceae bacterium
TGATATCATTTTACAGGATGCATCCTATACCATTACCACAAGAAGTAATACCTGCAAGGATATAAAGATAGAAAAAGCCTTTACCCTAGCAGAAACCTATCATGGCAAGCATATATCGGTGATTCCTAGCTGCGGCGCAGACTATAAAGACACCGTTGTTTATAGTGATATAATAGAAGATACAAACCATGGCATTACCTTAATAGGAGATGGAGAAGCACCTACCTTTGGTGGAACAGAAACCATTGCGACTTTATCCTTAATCAATCGTAGGGATGGAAACCTAACCCTAATGCTTACAGCTAGAGATGACCTAAGTGGTGTAAGAGACTTTCATGTGGAAATACTTAACCAAGATAATTACTCCAAGAAAACCTACACGCCGGATGCAAGTGGCGCAGTTATCATGGATATCACTGAGGATGAACCAATCTTTAGTGGTGATTTTACCGTGAACCTTTATGCAGTAGACAATGTAGGAAATGAACGAATAGAAACCTATGGAACTACAGAGTTTTCACTAGAAGCTAGTGTAACAAGAATCCTAGAACCTCATGAACCGATCTTTAAATCGGGAGAAAGTGGCATCCTAAATATCGTAACTTATGGCTATGCAGATAGGGTAGAAGTGGAATTTCCCAAGGCGATGACAGACCTAAATCCGAAGTTAAACAAGGTATTTAACTACACGAAGTCCCCCAGCTATCGTCAGGAAGAAAACCTACAGTTTATGGTACCTCTATACACTCCTAAAAATAAGAACTATTCCATTACAGTAAGAGTCTACAAAAATGGGAAGGCGTTAGAAGCGTATCCTGTCACTTGTGTAATCGAGGTGGGAGAGCCTGTCACAACTGAAATAAGGACAAGGTTAAGATAGGAGTGATATATGATAGTGTTATATGCAATAGCAATTTTTACTTTTATATGGGGATTTTTTAAAGTTATTGTTTCTTTTGACGAGGAACATAATTTGCATTTGAATAGAAAGCTATATATTGGGGGCTTACTATTTGCGATTATATCTGGTGGTATGATAGCAAGCAGGGAAACTAATGTATTTTTTGCAGTGCTCCACTGTGTTTTTTTTGCATACCTCATGACAGCAGCACTATGCGATTATCAGACAAAAATGGTTCATGATTTTTTACATATGATTAGTGGTATATGCTGTATCGTTCTACTTTGTTTTAGTCATCCGTCTTGGGCGGTTATAGGAGAACTGATATTTTTTGTCGTTGTACAATTACTCCTCTTTAAAAGATTGTATGGCAATGCGGACGCATATGTTTTTATTGTTTGTGCTATGTTTCAGGCTACAAATGGACATGGACTGATTTCTTATACCCTTCACATGGCAGCAACATTTTTGCTCCTTGTATTAGTGCAAGCGTTCAGAAAGAACATAAGTAAGAAAGGTGATTTAAAAGAAGCGGTAGCATTAGTGCCGTATATAGCAATAATGATGTGGATACAAGTTCTATAGTATCTTCAAGCAAATATAGCAAAGAGAGTGAAAAGAAAGAAATGACAAAAAAATGGGTAACGAGATTTAATCTCGTTACCCATTTTTTGTATAATATAACTTGAATTGTATGACAGAGAGTCAAAAGAAAGAATGTCATATAAATATAAATTCAGATAAACATTAATTATAGAATTTTATATTATTGAGCCAGATTCCAGAGCCACCACTATAGGCATAATTATGTACTTGGAAACTAAAATAAATACCTGTTGAGTTCGATACATCAATTACATATGTTCCACCATCAAGGCCGCCTGCTCCGTTTATAGATTTTGACCATAATGCAGTTCCAGCCTGATTATAAAAGTTTAAATATAAATCGCGACCATAACTGTTTTCTATAACAAAAGACATCATTTTATTTCCTGCTGTTGAAATAAGATTAGAATGACCCTGCCATTTTGGGTTTTTACCATAGTCTACTGATTCATTATCAGTAATTATAATTTTTGACGTTCCAACTCCAGACTTGTTTGCATATTCTTCAAAATCCGTAATGATAGATAATGGATAAGTGGAGGAGGCCGCTAAATAATTTGAAATCCATGTATAGGGGATACCTAACCATGTTGCATAAAAAGTAGTGCTAGCAGTTAAAGTTACACTTGACCCAGCGTTATATTTTGTACCAGAAGCACTACCCATAGCCCAGCCATTAAAGGTATAGCTTGTTCTGGTAAAGCCATTTGATGCAACTGTAATAGACGGATTACTATAGTTTCCGGAATTCAAATACCTAGTTCCAGTCTGTGAAGCTGTGGAACCACTTGTATTACCATTTCCGTTATAGCTTAATGTGATAGTTTGGCTATGTTTTGCATATAGAACCATGTTAGATGATACAGTAAGATTTGTTATCGAGCTATAAACAACTGCTGCAGTAGCACTACTAGATGTACACCATCCATTAAATGTCCAACCGCTAATTGTATCATTTGATCTTGTATATATAGAATTATAATCAACACCATATAGTTTTATTTTTGTCAGATCAGTAGAACTTGCTACGCCAAAACCATTATATGTTGTCACGGTAACAGTCTGATTATATCTACCATATAATGTAGTATTTGCAGAAAGTGACAAACTCGAAATTGATGAATATGTTGTCTGCATCACTGTAGCTGTACTTGAAGTAATCCAACCATCAAATGTCCAACCACTAATCGCACTTGCAGCGACTGTAAAGGTTGGATTTGCCACGTTGGCATTGTTGTAATACCTTGTTCCTGTATTTGTAGTAGCGGTAGTAGTTCCATGATAGGTAGTTAAAGTAATGGTTTGCTTAAATACCGCATATAAAGTGATTGGATTATCACCCATTATCTTGCTACTTAAGACAGAACTATCTGCTGAAGTATTTTCTTTCCATCCAACAAAGGTATATCCCGATTTAGTAGGGGTAAACGTTGTAGGAGATAAACAAGTTGCATCACTGTCAACTTCTTCCGAATATGAGACACCAGAATCAACATTGTAAGTAACGATATTACCAGCTGAATAAACTTTTTCAGTCCCTAAATAAACTTTTTTAATTTTGGAACTTCCCATGTACAGCTTTGATTTAGTTCCACCTAAATTTATTCCCATATGTTATCCTCCTATGAACCTAGTACAATATATAAAGTTGTAGGATTACTAGAGGAATTAGCTGGCAATGTGGAGACAACCTTTACACTTGTTATTTTATTTTTATCTGTCAAGTTCGTTAAGAGACTATCCATTTTTGTCACAGAGGCATTCATGCTAGTTATTTTGCTTTCTGCATTGCCACCATCTGCAAGAATAATATCTTTTGCTTGGGTACGCTCTGACGTCTCAATATATCCATTATCTTTTTTTAGGTATCTAACACAGGTTAAAACTCCTGATAATATACTCATCTTTTTTCCTCCTTATAGCATTGGCTTTATCCAATATAATTTACCTTCCATTTCTTCGGCGGTAGGTTCCGTCAGCGAATAATACTCGAAAGGACTTGCGTTTAAATTTAGTAAAAATAATTCTAATTCAACAATTTTTAGTTTAATGGCATTAAAGACCGAGGCTCTAATTCCTTTTTTTATATTGTAATCATTCAAATAATCAACAGCAGTAGAATAATTACTTGAATGCATGTAAGAATTGTAGGCTTGCAATCTATCTTTATCAAATAGTGAGCAATCCTCTAATAAATCTCTTGTTGTATTTAATTCACTCATATTTAATCCTCGATTGGTTTTATCCAATATGAACCGAAAGCTTGTTCAACGTCCGGCTCAGTATCAGAGAATAAAGTTCCATACATCCTTTTTGAATAGATGCCAATGTTTTCAATTTCCTCTTTTAGCAAATTGAGTTTAGCGGCATTTATCCAATAACTATCTAAATCCGCAGCATTTGCATTTTTTAGTGCCAGGGCACTATCAATATTTCCTTGCTGCATAAATAAATAATATTGCTTTATGACTTCTTTTATTGAATCATCTACATCTTTGAAGTCTGGCATGTTTAAAAGAGAGTCAGGAAATTTACTTCCCGACTCTCTTGAGTAGTTTATACCCATATTTTAAGTTACCTCGTTTCTATTCATATAATTGCATAAATCGATACATTGTGATTGTGCTTGTACCAGATGAAAAGTTTAGCTGAATATTTTTGACAATATAGAAATATGTAATATCTTCATTTGCCTTTTTATAGCTTATCTTTGTATTTACATCTAGCCAAGGGATTAACTTAGTGGAAATAGTTACGGTATCAAACATAGTAGAAGACAAGCGATTATAATATTTTGCATTGCTGACGGCATTAGAATCAGAAGTGATTTTATCGAAATCACTTCCAGCCTTTATATCTGCTATTTCGCCAAACTTCTGAACGGAGAAGGGGGAAAATGGCTCATACCTAAAATAGATATTGTTTTTATCAACACTATATTTTTCTGCAAAGTATTCCTTGGTGTAGTAAGTGTCATTTTCGTTATCTGTTAATACACACAGGGCATGAGGCTGATATTGCCCTAAATAATATGCAATATACTTTTCTTCCAATTTATTTATTTTCACAACACACATTCTATTTTCTTCAAGAGTTTCTGAATCAATGAAGTCTTCGCTACAATCTTTATAAATTGGAATCCTATCTAATTCATTAATGTATAAAGAGGTCACATTAGATAAATTGGTTGAGGTGGGTTTAAAAGCAATAATCTCATTTTTTAGATAACCATCGTAGGAATCCAATTTTAAGGTATAGGTCCCATCACTATAATTGCTTTCTTCACAAAATCTATCTATTTCAAAGGATTTGCCAAACACCTCAGTTACATTTTTTATTTGCGTAGCATCATAAGAAACGGATTCAGAGCTGTCAGCTAACAATATCTGTTGTAAATAAGCATTATCTAAATCGTGCACATCTTTCGTAAGGGTTGGAAGCATATCAAAGCAAAAATTGTCATATACGTCAAAATATGTTTGATAACAGGGATATAAATCTCGCAAATCAAAGAGTATATTGCTGATACTTGTGCCAGCAGAGTATTCAAGATCATAAGGAAGTATATTCCAATTATCATTCATTTCCCTGTAGCGTAAGTAGTCACTATTATTTTGAGGCATTCCATTATATTCCCCAATTTCATCAACGATATATTTATCTACACTAGTAGAAGAGGATAAAATACTAACAGCGATACCACGGATTGTTTGCTTTACCCCATCTATTTTTTGCTCAATTGATATAATTGGTGTTCCGCCAATTTGACCATTTCTTGTACCATTTAGTTCGGTCATTCGGTCTGATAGGCTAAAGGATATAAGATTGTTGCTTTTGTCATAATTGGTGCTACCTTCCGTGATTCGATATCTTCCACATGGATAGTAAATATAATCATCTTCTCGAATATCAAATATGCCCATATGTAACTCATAGTATAGTCCAATCCAATGATAGATTCGACTCTCAATATCAGTAATGTAATCGTCTAGCTTGATGGTAAAAGAGGTAGTACGCCTAACATCAGAGTCCGAATCTATATTTATTGTACCTATGTCAGATAAGCCATAAATTACATCTAATATCTGATACTTGGAATTAGTAACAATAAGCTTTATCTTATATTGTATTGAGTTTTGCAATAGTAATTCTTTATCATATTCTGTTATAGGATATTTCATACGCTACCACCTATTAGGGACTACGTCCGACAAGTTGTTTGTATAGAGATATTTTTCATCATCACAATCACCAATCTCGGTATAGCTGAATTGAATTTTAACCAGTTCGCTACAGCCTTCTGGAGATTCTGTTACCTTACCAACAACTTTAATCATCTTTATATCGCCATTATCTAGTTTTAAAATCTTCGGCTTTTTATTTGTCAGCCAATCTACAAATTCTTTTCTATATTTAACGGCCTCATAGCCATCAATAAGAGATGAGTCGTCTTGAACTTTTGTGAAGAAAGCGGAGATGCTTCCACTTTCATAGTTATTTGAATCCACAGAGTATACTAATGGATAGCGGCCATTTAAAAGCTCTAATACGTTGTCATTTTTATTTCTATCAAATGAAATAGGGTCGATATTAAATATTGTTTTATATATCACATCTTTATCTGCTAAGCATATTCCATCAAACTCGCAGTAGCAGCTTGCTGTTTCAAAAGAGTTTTCGATTCCACCGATAGAAGAAATAATCATGAAATCGTAGTTGGCTCCGCTTTTTGCATATAGATATTCTTTTATAAAGCTAAAGTCATCCACGGAATTTACTGGTATTGTGTAGATGGTAACCCAATCCATTTTATCTTTTTCACGTCTCTTAATAACAATGGTATCAGTGGTTTTTAATGAAAATGCTGTATTGCCACCATCTAATGTATTGTCATTGTAGTTGGCATTTATTTTGGTAGAATATGTCCAGTCATCATATATATTGTCTGAGGTCTTTTCCGGATCAGAGCTTAAATACAAATGGTCATAAGTACCATCTGCTAAGCTAATATCGCCAATAGACCCCATGCTAATATAGTTTGGTAACATTGCATAACT
>JAVBUL010000198.1:0-5396 GCA_031555415.1 Lachnospiraceae bacterium
GAATACGTCCTTCAACTACAAGTTTTGTACCTTGATGAGCGTATCTTTCACAAAATTCAGCTGTTTTCCCAAATGCCACACATGATATAAAATCTGCTGACTGCTCGTTCGCATCACGCTTAAAACGACGGTCAACTGCTAGTGTAAATCTAGCTATTGCAAGTGAACTTTCTCCTTGTGAATATCTCACTTCTGGATCTCTTGTTAATCGGCCCATTAAAATAACTTTATTCATATTGTTCCTCCATCACTACCTTTTTGCCTATACTTCGCTCAACCTTGACCGCTCCTTTTGATGTCATAAAAATTTTACCTTTATAGCCGGCACCACTATCTACTGTAATTGATGCTACACTTCCATTTGTTATCCAACCGACTTTCTCTGTAAGCAAACTTCCGGTTGAACTAGACTCTCCAAATAATTCTTTTATATTTTCTTTTACTTTTTCTAGTGCCTTGAGTTGTTTTCTGTATTTTTCGCTCTCATTGCAACTGTAAAAGTGTGTTGCTAGCTTATCCCACTCCTCTTTATCTTCCACCGGTGTTTCAACGGTTACTGTTTGATGGCAAAATAAACACTCACCATAATGTAAATTGTTTTCCTCTTTCATTCTAAGCCTCCTTAATTTTGCTACTTCTTTTACTTGATTTATATTTTTCCTCTGTCTTAAGCATGCAGCTCCAGCTACATAGGTACATTATTTTGTATTTTAGTTTATATTTATAAACCCAACCCTCGCTATACAGTCTAATGTACTTTTTGCCACAACATGGACATATGTATTCTCCGTCTAACATTTTGTAACCTCCGAATAATATTTTGCATAGTTTAAAGCTAATACATCTATATATTCATCTAGCTTCTCAAAATACTCTTCATCTACCTGATACTTAACTCTGATGTTTATTAACTCATCTTTCAAGCTCTTATTGTGCTTAGATTTATACCATTCATAAAATAATTTTGGTTCTTGCGATGTCGCAACTTCAAAATCGGATTTCGTGCTAGTATTTACTTGGCTTTCCTCTTCTTTTTCCTGTCTCATTTCTTCTATTTCTTCAATAACCGCTTCATCTTCAACTGTAACTTTATCCTCCTGCTCTTCCATGCTAGTATTTTTAGTAGTTTCCTCTGTTTTCTTAACTGGTTTAGTTCGTTCTTCATATTCTTCTTTTTGCACTGGCTTATCAAGTACTTGTTTAGTTTCAGAAGCTTTCTTTCTTTTTGCATTTTCTAGTTCCTCTTGCTCTAGTAATTCTGCTTCGATTTTATAAAAGTTTTGCCACACCGTATCATGGTCGGTATATGTCTCTCTATAGATGTTTACTGTTGTTTCCACAAAGTCATCCCAGGTGTATTCCGTTGGCAATTCTCCTACTCTTTTAAGTTTTAGTTTATCTTCAAACATAAACAGCATTGATGCTTTATGTTTATATGTTAGATTTCCTGATGGATTAATACACTCTGCAATGTCTTCTATATCTGACATTATATATATCTTATTTAACAGGTCCTTCTTGTTTCTGAAAAACTCAATGATGATATTTTCAAGGCTGCTGTATTTAGGTTCTGACGATACTACATCTGCCTCTACCGTCTCACTGTTTAATTTTTTCAAATCTCTAATTGTGGCCACAGTTGTCTTTTCTGTTATCAGCTTGCAATCCTCGTCAGATAGCGTGAGCATTTCTGATAATTTACTGCTACCAAAATTCTTAAATTCATCTTGTAATATAGGGGTATTTCCATCTACTGAAAACTTTGTATTAATTGAAATAAATCTACTCACTGCTGATTCACTTAGGCCATATTCCCTTTTGGCAAACTCCTGAAGGCTAGAATATCCATCCTGCTTAAATCCCTCTGTATCTCTTATTCTCTTTAGCAGATAGCCTATTGTAATATAATCTGCTGCCATATTATTAAGCTTATCTGCTATCTGTTGCTTAAAGTCCATGTACTCATTTAATGTTATTTGATGATATGTATTATCCATTTACGCACTCCTTTTCTCTAACATATATCCATATGTTACTTGCCTTTCCTTGTTGAACTGGAAGGAAATCATTTTCTAATAATTTGTACAACTTTGGTTTTTCTGTCTTTATCTTTTTCATATTGCTAATTCTTAATTCATCACTAAGTTTATTTCTATTTTTATCCTCTTTAGTAAGTCTCTTTTGAATTACTTTTTGCCATTCCTTTATAAAATCCACTACACACTCTGGAGCTTCTTTATCTCTTTTAGTTCGTTTTTGCCTAACTGTTCCGTTTGGCTGTACTTCCAATGTTACATATGGAATCTCTTCACTATTTGTTCTCCTTAAAAATAATATGTATGTTTCATGTGTGGAAATTCTGTCATAATATCTTTCTGCATTTGCTGCACAATGTTCAAGGTACCTGCTATCCATCATAATCTCTTTTATCCCAGCCGGCTCCACAATCGTATATCCATTATTTTCATACGTATATTTACCTTTTATTTCTTGATAATTTTTTCTTACATCAGGATAATTTTTTTCTTTTTCTGCTACTGCTTTTTCTAAATCTCTTGCATTTAGTTCTTCTATTGCTTCAAAATGCCTTTTTCCTAAATTTGTGCATTTATATATTAGTGATTCATCTAGGTCTTTTCCTAACTGCTTGGCCATGTCTAAGTAATCCTTCCATGTTCCAAGTATTTCTCTATAAGACTTCTCTTCTAAGTACACACTCAACTTTTGTTTTATAAGATAATTAAGTACTTGAGTAGGATTCATTTTGTCTGAAATAAACTTTATATCTTCAGGTGATATATTCATTGCATCAAATTGTTGTATCGTGTTTTGTGGTATCTTACTGCCCGTTGTTTCTTCAAGTTGCAACCATTCAAGTGCCTGCATACCACCATTGAAGCTTCGTAATCTTGCTACCCTTTGAGCATTGATTTTTAATACCTCTGCTGCATTCTTTCCACTTTGATTAAAGTCTTCGTTTAGCCTACACTCCATGCTAAAGTAGCCTAAACCATTAATTATATCCTCTGCCAATGCTTTCAAATTTCCTTTTAGAAGATATTCCATAAAGGGTATTATTCTTGCATTACACATTAGTTCGTTATAATCAATTATCTTTTCTTCTTTAACAAATTCTTTTATTCCTATATATTCATATATTGTATTTTTTATAGCAGATACATCAGGATACATAAAACATTCTTTTACTCTTTTCTGCCAATAGTTAGTTTCCCACCACTCTTGATGATCTTCTATTGCTCTATGTACTTGACCGTAATATGTTTTTGCTTTATCACCATTGGTTACTATTCTTATTTCTTCATATAGGCTTAATGTAGATGTAGTGTCACTATCCCATTTTTCAGCAATGAAGTATCTTGCTACAATTTGTCTTTCATCTATTCGTTGAATTAAACCCATATTTACTTTTTCTACAATGCCTTTTTGTCTCTTTTTTACAATTACTTGCTTATTTGTCTTAGGACATATTACTTGTTGGTTGTGCTTATATATACCTGTATGTTCTGTACCACATGAAGTACATGTATATATATTTCTTTCTTTTAAGTAAAACATATAGCGTCTATTAGAAAATATCTTTGTATCTACCCACTCGTCGACTTCATCCGGTATAACTGGAATTAGGTTCATTAACTCATCTACTCTTTTACGCTTCCTTGTATAAGCTATATAACGTTTATCTCTATCCCATTCCTCTTCTAGTCTGCAAATAATTCCGAAAGCTGTATAATATTTATTACATTCTTCTAAATATTGTTCTGCCATTTGTTTACTTTTTTCATTATTAAATCTAACTTCTCTATCTAGTGTATAACTCCAATCATATGCAGGATCATATCCAAATGCTCTAAGTAGCTTTATGCCCTTCCACTTTTTCTCTTTAATACAATATGTTGCACGTTTTTCCTCGTCTTTGTTTATACAGTATATATTTTCTAATACTTTATTGTTAAAATAATAAATTACAAGTGTATTATCTATTATTTCACAGACCACAACTTTTCCTTGCTTTTTTGTATTTAATTTAGGTGTTTTTTTCAGTAATATTGCTTTTTTATTCATCCTCTACCTCCACAATGTTACTATCTTTTATTTCATACCATGTATTTCCTTTAAAATTATTATCTATTTCAAATACTGCTGCCGCACTAATATCAAATGAGTTTTCATCTTCCTTAATGATTGCTAATATTTGATTTTTAAGGCCTTTAATTCTTGGATTTTTACCTCTAACAATATTTATAACATTATTGTTTTTTGTTGCATCGTATTGTTCCTCTTTATTAATACGTCTGCTACATTCTCTGTACGGATGTGCTCTTATAAACTTAACTGTCTCTACTATCATTTCAAATAATGACAGTTGCCTAATTAATCTCATTTCAGTACATGAAATTCTTGTGTCTGTTCCATCCTCGTGAATATCTCCACCACATTCTACAAGATAATACTCATTGTGATTGCTTGTACTATCTTCAGAATAATAATTAAAACAATCTATAGGGTTTTCGCAACAATGGAATCCATTTTTTGCACAATTAGCATTTGTTGTCTTATTCCATTCTGTTTTATTAAATTTATATCCTCTACAAACCGCTCCTTTGCTAAAAGCTTTATATGCTAACATTTTATCCCTCCATGTAATACTTTTTTATTATCTCTTTTGCTGTACCCATACCAGGTATTCCTAATGTACATTTATAAGTAATATTTGCTAACTTTAAAATATCTTTATCAACTTCTCTTGCGTTTTTAAATGACCATACTAATAGCTTTGCAATACAGTCTTTTAGATTTTTTTTATTACTTCTGACTGCTCTGGCCATCTTCTCATTTTTTGAACAAGTAGCCTTTATGTACTCAACCCAATCTGACATTATTTCCGCTACCTTTAAATCTGCTGCCTCAATTTCTACCTTTCCGATTGCTGCTGTTTCAATATCACATATATTACTTATTTCACCTTCCAAATACATATCAACTAATTCTTTATCAATTCCGTTTTCATTTGCTAATATGTATAAATCCTCTTTTTTGCTTTCATTAATCAGACTTTCTGCCTTTTCATTTATTTCTTCACAACTATTAAAATTTCCAAATATATCAAACATAATGTTCCTCCTTTTTTTACAAATATCCTTGTGTTTTTATGTTTTTAAGTTCTTCTTGTGCATTTTCTAGTGCTGCACAATATGCTCTATCTGTATCCGTTGTAAATTCCCGAGGATTTAATTCCTCAAACATGTTTTCTACATCACTGCGCTTAATTAATTCTTCCTGCATTCTATTCCCTCTTATTCTCTATTTTTACCAGTACGTAATACCGGTATGGTCGTCCAGTTATTTCACTTACGCCCTCACGATATGTACTCTTT
>JAVBUL010000157.1:0-24342 GCA_031555415.1 Lachnospiraceae bacterium
GTTAATACTAAACTTCCACCGTTTACAACAATATCACTTGGAATTTCATATGCGAGTATTGAACTTAGGCTTGAAACTGCACTATTATAATGTTCAACGCTACCTACATTTTCACTACCTTCGTTTAAAGCTTGAACCTTAAAGGTATAGTTTCCATCTCCACCCCTAACAATCTGTGAAGCTGCATAGGTATTACTTGTAACACCTGTTACAACATCAAATACTTCTCCATCTTTATATATTGTAATAGTATAGCTACTTGGATTGCTACCATTAATCCTTGAATCACCTATCCATTCAAGTACAGGAGTAGCCGCATTACCTCCCCAAACTAACCCACTTGGAGTAACTAATACTTGTCCACGTATATATGCCCCTATATATCCTGTTTTAATATTTCCTGCATTATCTGTTGTTTGATAATGTATGTAATAGCTTGCATTTGCAATATTAAACTCTACTGTTCTTGTTGCTAATACACTCAAAGCACTCCACTGCGCTTCTGTAGGAGTTGCTGTAGAATTTGTTATACAATAACGATTATTTTTATACCCGCTACCACCTGTGTCAGTAAAGGATAGTGTTACTGAATTAACTCCATACGCCAAACTTCCGGCACCAATACTTGCTGATACTGTAGGTGCTGTTGTATCATTTATAACTGTAAATGAACGTTTTACCTCACTTGATGTACCGTTTGAACTTGTTACTTTTAGTCCAATGGAGTATTCTCCTGTCGCCAATGTACTTATATTATACTTATTATTTGTTACAGTAAGATTTGATTTAATTGCTGTACCTGATGCATTATATAAAGTAAATGTTCTACTTGTTATTGTTGCACCTGCCGGGTCATAGCTACTATCTATTATATTTAACTCATTTGTAGATGATGTAGTAAACATAAAAGTACTATTCGTAAGTGAAAAGAATGCCACTGGTGGTACTTTTACTGCTGCATCAACGCTTATCTGATTTGAATAAGCTGATGTAACACCGTATTTATCGGTAACTTCTAATGTCACCAAATATATATGATTATTTGTTAATCCTGTTATTGTAGTAGTATCTGTTGTATCTTGAATCTCAACTGTTGTTCCATCTTGTGGTACACTTGAAGTTCCTAAATCCTTATAGTACCATTTATATGTTAGATCACTACCGTCTGCATCGTAAGAAGTACTTGTTAGCGTAGCTGTCGTACCCGCTATGCTTGAAGAAAATAACGCCGTAGGTTCACTGTGTACAATTAATGTTTTTATTGGTTCATCTGATTTTCCCGTTCCGTTATCATCTCCATTAAGATAACAATAGTAAACCTTATATGTACCCAACTCATTAAAATCTAATACCAAATCCGACATCCACGTAGATGATTCTAATACTGAGTTACTTTTAGTTTCAGCAGAATATGTGTAATATTCTATCAGCCATTTTCCGTTAGGCCATTCTTCATCTGCTGTATTATACCTATCAGCATTAATTACATTTAACCTATTATCATCTGTATTTAAGACCACATCTGTATTTTCTGACGTATCTGTTGTATATCTAAGAGCTATATTATATGCGATTCTTGCAATCTGTGCTTCATAATCGTTTGATATTGTATTATCACCTACTTTTAATGTTAAATCGTCAATATTAATAATATCACCCTTTAAATCGTTCTTTTTAAGGAACTGATCTGATTTAAGAGCATTTTCATCTGAACACCAACCAATATAATAAATATCATCATTTTTCAATCGATTTAAAAGCTCTGCTGTAATACTTGCACTATCAAAATCATTGATAGGAAGTTCATTTAAATTTATTAAGAATTTTTCAGTTCCATCCCTCCATTTTGGCTCGCGAAGAACTTCTGACAATGAACGCACTACTTCCATTGTCATTGAAAGACCCGAAAGTTCAACTTTAGTTAAAGAACCACAACCATGTGAACCATACTTTGTCATAGGGCCAAAATCACTACCGCCATACTTGTTAGGTAGTGTAGCAGATAATACTAACGGTAAATCTTCATATTTTTGAGCAACAAATGCTTGGTATCCTTCATTACTTGTATTAAATACGCCAGCAGCTGATGAGTCTGTTATACTTGTTACTGCATGACTTGTATCATCAAATCCTTTATAATAAACTTGAACTGCTGTTGGAGAAACATCTATTCTAAATTTTCTTAAATCATCAGCTGCTTTAAGTGTAACTCCATTAACTGTTGAATTAACTGCCATTGATGCTAATTTAGTTACAGTCGCACCGCACGCTGTCATAGATGCCGCTACCGCGCTACTTGAACCTATAAAATTATGGTAGTTATATAAATTCAAATCTTCAAACTGATATACACTAAGTGCACTAACTGCATTACCTGTATACTCAAGAACCGCTATATATCCATCCATATATAATGACTGTACAGCATATGCTGCTGCATTATTAGGAAAACCTACTGGTATATTACCTGTTTTGGTATATTTCATATTACAATTAAAGAAAAATCCAGTTCCATATAATGCATCTGCTGCATAATACTCTTTAATAGAAAATTGGAAAGACTTCTTTGTCTGTTGTTCATTTTCTAACAACATAAAATCGGCATATCCACTAACTCCATAACCATAGAAGCTTAATGTTGTACCACTATTAGTTGATTCAATATGATTTACTTTACTATTAAATTCATTTGCACTACTTTGATTATTTATATTAGTATCTTGAATATATGGATAAGATGAACTATTATATATCGTAGAACTTGAACTATGATCAAACTGTAACCAAGCGAATTCACTCTTACCACTTGTATCTACAGCATTTGCAGCCATAATATTTAAGCTATCTTTTGGAATATTCAAACCATATTGATCTGCTAAACATTTTCTTAAATCCTCTTCAAAATTGCTATAATCCACATCTGTACTACCTACCGCCAAAGCAACATCTATTCTTTTATTTGTATCAATGGAAATAACTGCACCCGCTGTTACTACATCAACAATAAATATATTTGACTTAAACGTTGTACTGGTTGCCACTTTTCTCAACTCATATGTACCTTCATCTAATCTTTGTACTTTTGTACCGGTTATATCAATCCATTCTATTGAACCTTGTTTTCTATATTGAAGTGTAGAATCAACACCCGATAATGTTCTGTTATTTCCCAAAATACCCGCTGGTCTTGTTGGCCTAGCTGGCACATCAAGTGCAAATTTGGCACTGTCAACTGTTGTAATATCATCACCTAATACAACAATTTCTAATTTTTTACCAAACCATGTTGAGTCTATTGCTAGTGTTCCATCTGCTCCTAATGTCAATGCAACTTCTGTTGCTTCTGTGTCACCATCAGCTGTATAATAAAGTAAATATGATTTATTAACATTAAAACCTTTTAACTTTTCACTTATAAAATCTATAGATATAAAAGGTGTAGCTTCTGGCTTCATTTCTCTAAGAGTTTTTGTTGATGAGTTGTTTCCATTTTCACTTGTATCACCAGTCTTTTTATTTCCATATTCAACGAAAAATCCTCCTGGTGCATTTAAATCATCCGATTCAGGATCAAAAGAAACGTCATACCATGAATAACCTGCTGTATTCATATATCCCTTGCCATAATTTGCATTTACAAGACATGAACCATATGTTTCACCTTCTGAAACATATCTTGGTGAATAATTAGCATAGTCTTTCGAATTTCTATTCCAGTTAAAATATGTTGCTCCGAACTCTCCCATAACCTGTCTTGTTGCTGTATCATAAATAGAAACCATTGCAGCATAGCTACTGCCTGAATGATAATCACTAAACGGCATATCACTGGATACTGCATATCTATAGAATATCGTTCCTTTTTCTGGTCCACATGCCCAATACCATGGAGCAGAATCTATCGTAGTTGCATTTTCTTCTGTAAGTGTTTGTGATGCTGTACTAAATTTTCCTGTATTTGAGTTATATGTAAGTCTAGTACCTCCAAGCCATCCTCTGTTACTTGTAATATTCATTAAAAACTTATCTTCAGACTGTTTCTCCAGTGTTGCAAGATATCCTGTCCTACCTGCATATGTCATTGATAATGCTGCATCATAACTTGATATCCAATCTAAACTATTATCTGTAAATCGTACAAACTGATAAAAATGTCTTGTAACGTAATTATAATATGTTTCATATGTAGTAACATCTTCCATCGCTACTATCATTATATCTTTTTCGTCATTGCCTAATGTAAATTGTATATTTCTTATGTATGTTTCAATCTCTTGTGTTGTAACACCATCTGATATTCCCACTAACTTATAATCATTGTTTCCACTATTTAATGTAAAACCTGTTGTACTTGGTAATAATATGCTGTCCGAACCTGCTGTAGCTCCATTTACAAAGCTAATCAGTAAAGATTTTATATTGCTTCCGGTAAGTACTGCTTCTTTATAAGCATATGTCTTTTTTTGAGCACTAGTATCATATATACCTTGTACACCTAATTCAAGACTTATCCCATTTGAACTTGTCAGCAAAGCTTGACTATCTTGAAAGTCTTCAATCTTGTATTCTCCTACCGCTGCATTTACAAACAAATAGTCATTTATCACCATTGGCAATAACACTACCGCTATCATAAATATAGCTAGTATCCTATCTTTTATTCTTTTATTCATCGCATTTCCTCCATTCATCCTGCTGTCAATATTAAATAGACTAATATGTCTTTATTTACTTTTACTACTATAAATCAACATAAAAACCCTATATTACAATCTTAATTATTTTAAAGATAACATACTGTGTAGTCAAAATGTAGACCAATTCTAATGCGATTTTTAATTTTTTACGAAAAAAAAGTAGTGATTATTCATCACTACTCGCCTTTTTATATCCATTCGGATGCGATTTATGCCATTTCCATGCCGACTCAATAATTTCTTCAATACTATCATGCTTTGGATTCCACCCCAGTACTCTTCTCGCTTTTTCACTTGATGCAATAAGATTTGCCGGATCTCCTGCTCTTCTTGGAGTAATTACTGATTTAATTTCATCGCCTGTAACAATTCTTGCTGCTTCTATAACTTCTTTAACTGAAAATCCCACTCCGTTTCCTAAATTAAAAATATCACTTTCGCCACCATCTACAAGATATTTCAAAGCTAAAATATGTGCCATCGCAAGATCTGTTACATGTATATAATCTCTTACACAGGTTCCGTCTATGGTATCATAATCATCTCCATATATACTTATTGCTTCTCTTTGACCGTTTGGCACTTGTAAAATAAGTGGTATAAGATGTGTTTCTGGATTATGTGCCTCTCCAATCTCACCGCTCTCATGTGCGCCACATGCGTTAAAATAGCGTAACGACACATATTTCAAACCGTGTGCTTTTCCTGTCCATTTAAACATTTTTTCCATAGAGAGTTTTGTTTCTCCATATGTGTTTGTTGGTTGAGTTTTATCTTCTTCCATAATCGGCATTTTCTCCGGTTCTCCATAAGTCGCCGCGGTTGATGAAAAAACTATTTTATCTATTTTATGAGCAACCATACTTTCCAAAAGTACTTTTGTTCCACATAAATTATTATCATAATACTTAAGCGGATTTGTCATACTCTCTCCCACCAAAGAATTAGCAGCAAAGTGTATAACAGATTCCACCTTTTCTTTATCAAAAACACTGTCAATAAATGCTCTATCTCGTATATCTCCTTGATAAAATCTTGCTTTAGGATGTACCGCTTCAATATATCCTGTTTCAAGATTATCCACTATAACAACATCTTCTCCTCTTTCTATCAGTTCATAAACTGTATGTGAGCCTATATATCCTGCTCCACCTAATACTAATACCACCATGACATGCCCTCCTCACTCACTATATAATCTCCGGTCCATTTCCAATTTCTACAACATAGAAATCTGCTTTATATCCTAATTTTTCTTCATAAGCACTACCTACATTTTTTATAACATTTTCGACTTCTTCGTTTTTTACAATGCTAACTGCACAACCACCAAAACCCGCACCTGTCATTCTTGCACATATTACACCGTTTTGATTTCTTGCTTCTTCTACAAGTGTATCTAACTCAACACCAGTTACATCATAATCATCTTTTAGTGAATCACCTGACATATTAATAAGTTTTGCAAATTCTTCTATATTATTATTCTTAAGTGCATTGACCGCCTTAACTGTTCTCATATTCTCATAAACTGCATGTTTTGCTCTTTTTTCAAGAATCTCATCAGCTATCAAATATCTGTTAGTTTCAAATTCATCTTCTGTCAAATCTCCAAGTGTCTTTATATCTAATTTTGTTTGTAATCTTCTAAGTGCCTCTTCACATTCAGCCCTTCTTTCATTATACTTAGAATCCCCCAACCCTCTTTTTTTATTTGTGTTTAATATTAATATTTTATAACCATCTAATTTTATTGGAGCATATTCATATGTAAGATTATTTGTATCAAGAAATATTGCATTATCAGTTTTACCCATCGCTATAGCAAACTGATCCATTATTCCACAATTTACTCCATTAAAATTATTTTCCGAGTATTGTCCAATGAGTGCTATATTTATATTATCAATATCAAGCCCAAACATATCCTTACAAATAAATCCAGTAAGTACTTCTATAGATGCCGATGAAGACAACCCTGAACCATTTGGAATATTTCCATAGTATAAAATGTCCATACCAAAGTCTATTTCAAAACCTTTTTCTTTCAATGCCCAAATAACACCCTTCGGATAATTTGTCCAATCATCTTCTTTTTTATATGCAATATTAACTATATCACTTTCAATTACACCTAAAGTTTCAAAATTCATAGAATAGAACCTTAGTTTTGTATCCTGCCTTTTCCTTGCAACGGCATATGTTCCAATTGTAAGAGCACATGGAAAAACATGACCGCCATTATAATCTGTATGTTCTCCTATAAGATTAACACGCCCCGGTGCAAAATACACTTTTTCCGAATCATCTCTTCCAAAAATGTTATCAAATTCGCTTAGTATTATTTTCTTCACAGTCATACCTTACCTTTCTTTTTCTAATAGAAAATCGATATCTTAATTGTAACATACGTTTTGGAAGCAGACAATTACTATATGTAAATTTTCTAATTTAACTCTGCCTTAAAAGTTTCAACATACTCTGAAGCAGCTTTTTCACTATAGTTATTTTCTTCTAAAATATTTATAAAATGTGAGCCAACAATTGCTCCGTCTATTACATTTCTAAAAGGCTCAACATCCTTAGCTGTTCGTATTCCAAATCCCATCATTACTGGTATTTTAGCTGATTCTTTTACAATATTTAAGTAATCTATAATACCTCCATAAAAATCTGCACTTTGTCCTGTTACCCCCATAGATGATACACAATATACAAATCCATTTGCTTCCTCTAATATCACTGGTATTCTATCTTTTGATACCGGTGACACAAGCTGTATAATATAAGGAGCATTCTCTGTATTTGTAATTGCCGCTTTTAAATCGCCTTGTTCTTCAAAGGGAAGGTCTGGAATAACAAGTCCATCTACTCCTACTCTTGCACATTCTTTAATGAAATTATCTATTCCATAATATAATATTGTATTATAATACATCATAAAAACAATCGGTACTTCACATTCACGTCTTAACTCTTCTACCATTTTAAATATTTTTCTAAGATTAACACCCTTTTGTATTGCTTTATATGAAGCTGCTTGTATAACAGGACCATCTGCTACCGGGTCAGAAAAAGGAATCCCAAGCTCTACTACATCTACTCCAGCTTCATACTGAGCCTTTATTATTTTTTTTGAACCTTCAAAATCAGGTAACCCAGCTGTAATATATGTTATAAATGCCTTTTTTCCTTCTTTTTTTAATTGATTCATTCTATTTTCTATTCTATTCATAATAACATCCTTTCCTTTATTTGTTCATATCCTCTCCGTTAAGATATGCTGCAACTGTATGCACATCCTTGTCACCACGTCCTGAAAGACACATAACAATAATTTGATCTTCTGTCATTTCCTTAGCCATTTTAAATACATAAGCCATAGCATGTGCACTTTCTATAGCAGGAATAATTCCTTCTAATTTGCACATTTCCATAAGTGCATCCATACATTCTTTATCAGTTATCGAAACATATTCCACTCTTTTCGAATCTTTCAAAAATGCGTGTTCTGGTCCGATGCCTGGATAATCAAGTCCTGCTGATATTGAATGAGCCAGTTGTACATTTCCATCTTCATCTTGTAGTAAATAAGATTTCATTCCGTGTAAAACTCCTGGTGTACCAAGTGCCATAGCGCTTGCATGTTTTCCTGAATCAATACCAAGTCCTGCTGCCTCTACTCCCACGAGCTTAACATCTTTATCTTCTAAAAATTCAGCAAACATTCCCATCGAATTTGAGCCACCGCCACAACAAGCAACTACTGCATCAGGAAGTCTTCCTTCTTTTTCTAATATTTGTCTTCTTGCCTCTTTACTAATTACCCTTTGAAACTCCTTTACCATTCTTGGATATGGAGCAGGTCCCACTGCTGAACCTATTACATAAAAAGTATCTTCCGCCTCTTTTGCCCATGTTCTTATAGCTTCATTTGTTGCATCTTTTAAGGTTGAGCTTCCTGTTGTTACCGGAATAACCTCTGCACCAAGCATTTCCATTCTAAACACATTAAGCTTTTGTCTTTCAATATCTTCTTTTCCCATATATACCTTACATTCCATATTAAATAAGGCTGCTCCCGTAGCTGTAGCCACACCATGCTGTCCTGCACCTGTTTCAGCTATAACCTTTGTCTTTCCCATACGCTTTGCAAGCAATATCTGACCAATAACATTATTTATTTTATGTGCACCAGTATGGTTTAAATCTTCTCTTTTTAAATAGATTTTTGTACCATACTTCTCTGATAATCTTTCAGCAAAATAAAGCGGATTTTCTCTTCCCACATATTCTTTTAAATAATACTCATAGTCTTTTACAAAGCTCTCATCTTTTAATGCCTCTTCAAATGCAATCTCAAGCTCCTTTAATGTATTCATTAATGACTCAGACACATATTGTCCGCCAAAATCTCCATAATACTTTTCCATTTTATCCTATCCTTTCTTAATTTCTTTCCTTGTGCGACTTTACACTTTTGATAAATAAATCTACTTTTTCCAAATCTTTTCCAACTATTGTTTTATCCTCATACTCAACACCTGTGCTTACATCTATCACATCCGGTTTCACTATATCGATTGCTCTGTTTACATTTCCAACGTTTAACCCTCCCGCAAGTATACACTTTTTCCCCACATATTCATAATCATTAAACATCTCCCAATCAAAACTTTCACCACTCCCCGGAACTGCTCCATCTAACACTATACCTTTTGCGTTATCATACCTAAAGAACTCCTCTATATCCTTTTTGGTTTGTTCTTTATCATCCTTTGATATGTTATAAGCTCTCCACATTGTAAGTTTACACTTCACTATTATATCTTCACTAAGTTCCCCATGAATTTGAATAATATCAATTCCAATACTTTGTATTATATCAAGCTGTTCTATTGTTGGCGACACCACTACTGCTACTGATTTAATATTCGACTTATTTTCCAACTTTTTACTTTTTAAATATTCAATAAGTTTTTTCACTTTTATCAAATCATTATTTCTTTTACTTTTAGGATAAAAAACCACGAATCCTGCATAGTCTGCCCCACTAAGTATTAGTCTGTCAATTTCTTCTTCTTTTGTTATTCCACATATTTTTACCAGCATTTTAATTTGCTCCTTCAAAAACATCCTTCCATCCTAATGCTTTCTCTTTTGGATTTTCACTTTCCATAAAAGCTCTTCCAATTAATAACGCATCTACTTTACTTTGTTTCAAAAATGCGATATCCTCATCTTTAGAAACTCCACTTTCTGAAACAAATAGAGGTCGACTTCCATTATAGTACTCATCTATGTGATTGTCCATAAAGTTTGATAATCTTTCTGTATGTTTTAAATCTATTGTAAAATCTTTTAAATTTCTATTATTAACACCAATAATCTTTGCATTTAATTTCATAGCTCGTAGCATTTCCGTTTCATTATGTACTTCCAGTAAAACATCCATACCAAGACTATATGCTAAATTATAAAATCTTTTCATATCAATATCATTTAGTATAGCTGCAATAAGTAATATACAGTCTGCCCCTATAATCTTTGCTTCAAATATTTGGTATTCATCTATAATAAAATCCTTTCTCAAAATCGGTAAATCTGATATATTTCTCACCTCTTTAAGATATTCTACACTTCCACTAAAATGCTTTTCTTCAGTAAGTACACTTATAGCATCCACTGAGTCATTATATTGATCAATTCTATCTGTAAGTTCAATTTTTCCGTCAATAACTCCCATGCTTGGAGACGCTTTTTTAAATTCACCAATAATTGACAATCCTTTTTTGGCAAGTGCATCATAAAAACTAACTGATTTTCTCTCGCAATCTATTGCTATGTTTTTCATTACCTCATATGGTATTATTTCTTTTTGCTTTTTTAAAGTCATTACCTTATCTTCTACTATTTCATCTAAAATTCCCATTTTCTTCTTTTCCTTTCAAATTTTATTTATAAAATTTTCTATAAGCCTTTTTCCATGTTCGGTATAAATGGATTCCGGATGGAACTGTAATCCTATTACCTTATACTCTCTATGCTTTATTGCCATTATCTCTCCATCATCTGTCCTTGCTGTTACCTCTAAACATTCTGGTATTGTATCTTCAATAATTGCAAGTGAATGATATCTGGCTACTTTTATAGGTGAATCTATTCCTTCAAATATGCCTTTACTATCATGTACTATTTCTGATTGTTTTCCATGACATATTTTCTTTGCATAACTTACTTTTCCTCCAAATGCCTCGCCAATACATTGATGTCCAAGGCAAATTCCAAGTATAGGCTTTCTTTTTGCAAAATGTCTTATTACATCCAAGCAAATACCTGCATCCTTCGGCGATTTAGGTCCGGGTGATACTACTATTTTTTCTGGATTAAGTATCTCTATTTCTTCAATAGTGATTTTATCATTTCTCACTACCATTATATCATCTGTAAAAATCCCCATATATTGATACAAATTATAAGTAAATGAATCATAATTATCTATTAGTAATATCATAAGCTCTCCTCCTCTACCAATGTTTTTGCCAGTGCCATAACCTTATTACAACATTCCATATATTCACTCTTTGGAACTGAATCTGCAACAATTCCTGCCCCTGCTTGTAAATATACATTTTTTCCTTTTTTAATCATGGTTCTGATTGTAATGCAAAAATCCATACCACCTGTAAAATCTATGTACCCTGTAGCACCTCCATATAGACCTCTCCTCACTGTTTCAAGCTCATCTATAATTTCCATCGCCCTAATCTTTGGAGCACCACTTAAAGTTCCTGCCGGTAAAAATGATGATAGCAAGTCAAATGGATGATAGTTACTGTTTTTCTTTCCTTCAACCAGTGAAACTATATGCATTACATGCGAGTAATTCACTACATCCATAAACTTTGTAACCTTAACTGTTCCAAATTCTGAAATTCTTCCCATATCATTTCTTGCCAAGTCTACAAGCATTACATGCTCTGCCTTCTCCTTTTCATCTCCCAGTAAATCCTCCATTAGTATTAAATCTTCTTCTTCATTAGCCCCTCTTTTTCTAGTCCCGGCTATTGGACAAGTTTGAACTTTATTATCCTTTTCCTTAACTATCATCTCCGGAGAACTTCCTATTATTTCAAAATCTCCAAAGTTAAAATAATATAGATACGGTGATGGATTTAACTCTCTAAGCTCTTTATAAAGCTCGAAACCTTCCTGGTTCGTTTCAATAGTCCATCTTTGTGATAAAACTGTTTGAAAGATATGACCTTCCTTAATATACTCTTTTATCTTATCAACTTTTTCACTGTATTCTTCTAATGTATCGGATTTATTTATAATTCTTCCATCATGCTTTATATTCTTGATTATAGGTTTTATATTAAACATAGCTTTGTCTATTAAATCATTAGCTTCTTTGAGTGCACATTCTTTACCTTTATCAGTATCTTCTCCTAAAATAACTGCTGACAATGTTTCTGCAATATGGTCAATCACTATGAACTTAGATGCAAGCATAAATTGAACTGTTTCTATACCTATCTCATCCAGATTTTCATCAGGCAAATCTTCGGTATATCTAATGTAATCATAGCCAAGACTTCCAACCAAACCACCGCAAAATGCAAGCTCTCCGGGTTCTTTAGTAACTTCAAATGCTTCTTTATATTCTTTTAAAATTTCAACCGGATTGCCACTTATAGTTTCTGTTGTTCCATCTTTTCTTGTTATAATAATACTTTGTCCTTTTGACTGGATCAGTTCTTCAGGCTCAACTCCCATAATTGTATATCTATCATAGCCTTTATCATAACTTTCAAGCAAGAATCCTATCTTTTCTTTTCCCAGACTTTCATATATTGCTATAGGTGCCTCGTTAATAATACTAATTGTCTTTTTATAAGCTTTCAATTTTCTCTTTTTCATATCATCAATTCCTTCCTTATATTTTTTCCTATCATCAAAAAAATCCCCAGTTGCATATAAAAATACACAACTGGGGACGATAATAAACCGCGGTGCCACCCCTATTATTAGCAAAAAAAGTCTTATTAAATCTAAAAAGCGTGTATTTTCCGATTCGGAAAATACACGCCACCAATCTTTGCTAAATCTCATGGATACAATAATATCCTGCCTTTATAACGTAAGGACACGTCATCACCTACTAAAGCGTCACCCGGCAGTGACAAAAGCGAATAAATTCGCTTGCAAGAATTGCAAGCAATTCTTAACTAACTATCACCACTTATTTCGCATAATTTCTTATTTTTTCAGCTTTGAATCTCCCAAGCCCATTCGTTGTAAACTTCCGTATCTGCTCTCACCACCGCAGACTCTCTGTGACTTCCAATTACAAGTACTATCTTGTTCATCGACTTTATTATTTTAAATTATTCTTATTTTACCACTATTATTTTTATTGTCAAGTACTTTTTATATTAGATAACATTTACCGTTGCAACTACTTCTGTAACGATATCTTTTCCTTTTCCACTAGGAATTGGAACTGAGAAGTTTGGTGTTCCGTCTGGATTCCAATATATTCTCATTACAGATGTATTTCTTCCCGCATCATATAATGGCTGGTATGTTGTATCTACAAGATATCTTTCTTCCTGTCTTGCATGATATACCATAACATCATTTCCATCTTCATCCACTGTGAAGCTGTTGTGACCAGGTCCAAACTGACCAGTAAGCTGTGAGCTTTGGAATACAGGATGGCATGACTTTGACCATGACTTTTCATCTAATAAATCAGCATTTTCATCAGCAGTACACAAACCTAAGCAATATAATGCATCTGTTCCGCTTGCTGAATAAGTCATAAATATCTTACCATTTCTAACTAAGAAGCCAGGTCCCTCACATACTGGAAAACCATGAATTTCCCAATTATATGTTGGCTCAACAACTTTACATATTCTACTTGAATCTATTGTCCATGGATTGATCATCTTTGCTGCATAAATATCTGAGTTTACTGGATGCTTTTCAGCCCAGAAGAAATATAATTCACCATTATGCTGTAGTACTGTATGATCAAGTGAAAAATCTGTAAATGCGATTGAATCTTCTGTAGTAGTTTTAACTTGCCCAAGTTTTTCCCAATTTCCAGTCATAGGGTCTACATCTTTACATTCAAGCACATGAGGACGGATTGACCACATCTCATTTTCATCAATAACCTGTGTATAATAAATATACCATTTGTTCTCTACAAAATGAATTTCAGGTGCCCAAATATGAGGACTGTTATTTCCTGTTATAGGATTCATTGAGTAAACCGTTTTTTCTTCATATAATCCTGAACCATCTGCTAAGCCTTCTATGGTTGATGACTTTCTTAAATAAATATATCTATACTGATATTCTCCAACCAAATTATGCTCTGCATCTGTGTGTGATGCTACAAAGTAGTAATTTCCATCTGTATGCTTATACACAAATGGGTCTGCACGGTGATTAATAAGAGGATTTGTATACTGATGTTGTTTTACTATTCCTTTTATCTTATGCTCACCTTGAGCTAATTCACCTACGTTTTCCCATTCAACTCTTTCATTGCTTTCCATTCCATTTGAAAATGTAACTTCAACCTTTTCTGGTAGATTTACAGTTTCTCCTGCTTTTGCCTGCACAACTATATCTTTAACACTTTTAATAACCACTGGTTCTGGTTTTCCGTAATTCGCATTTAGTACTTCTAACTCTTGCTTTGTTATCTCTATAGCAGTATTTGGAGTTTTATAATCATCAAGCGATGCTGTATCCACCACTACCTCTTCACTAAAATTTATGAAGTCTGTTGTTTCATAAACAAATGTCTTACTCGCATCTAAGACATCCTTAGCATATATTTTAAACAAACCATTTTCTAATTTTAAAATCTGTGGTTCAAGCATTCTCTTTGAACCTGACTTAGCATATAAAATACCATTATCTCCATTTAAATTATACCACTGCTCTTTATCATAGCTATACTTCAAATGTAAGCTATCTGATTCTTCATTATTCCAATCTACAGTATATGGCATAATGTAATATTTGTTATTTTCCATTTCCTATTTCCTTCCTGATTCGTTCTTTTCTCCTACTTGCATAACTCATTAATTACTAATAATTACACCAAAATAGTTTACCATAAGTACTAGGTTTTTTCTAGTACTTATTTGTGACTTTACATAAGTGTACTGCAACTGCCTTCATAACATCTGTTGGCTTATAGGTTAATATTCCGTCCTTTATTAATACTTCGACTTCATTATCTGAATATATACTATTAATATTTGTTGGACAATCTTCCGGAAGCTTAATTTCTATAATTTCTGGTAACTCTCCATAGAACATATGAATAACAACATATGCTTCTCCATTATCTCCGATTCTAACGACTCCTTGCCATCCCTTTGGATGTCTTTCACTTGTAATATAAGTACCAAATCTATGTGTATAACCATATTTAATAATTGGTGCTATATTTTTATAGAATGACATTCCTTCATCAATGGCTTTCCACTGCGACGTATCTAGTTCTGTTACATCTCCTGATAAACACATTCTTCCTAAAAATGTATTTGCTACAGAATATGCTATTCTTTTTACTGAATCCGTCTTTCTTATTACTGCCCAAATCTGGCTTTGACGTGGTAGTATCGCTCTATGAAGATTTGCTGCAATAATAGGTATCTCTTCTGTTTCATGTGCATCTGAAAACGATGCCATTGATGTAAGTCCCATCATAAGCGGCTCTAATTTATGTCCTCCTGATGCACAGTTTTCCAAGATAATTCCCGGAACTTCGTCTGCCACTCTTTTTACAAAGTCAACTGAAGCTTCCATATTTTGTCTTAGCCTTTCGCCTAATGACTCTGCACCATCACAACCTATACCTATAGTATCATTATAATCCATCTTCATATATTCAAATCCATACTTATTAAGTGTTCCTATTACTTTTTCACCTAGATAGTTCTGTACCCAAGGATCATTCATATCCCAAAATCTTCTGCTATATGTAGTAATTGGATATCCATCCCTTTTAAGCTGGTGTTCTGTAATATCATACGCCTTAGCCGCACGACCTATATTATCTATTTCAAACCATATACCAGGCTTCATTCCGGCTTCTTTAATTAAGTCAACAGTCTTTTGAAGTCCTTCCGGAAACAATGTAGGTGATACATTATAATCGCCCATGCTAATATCCCATGGTACTCCTTCTTCCTTAAACCAACCACAGTCAATAACAAAATACTCAAATCCCTTATCTTTTATAGCATTTACTATTGATGATATATTTTCATGTGAAGGGCAGCCCCATGTTGTACAATACTCATTGAAAATAATAGGTAAATGTTGCTCACTTTCAGGTGCTTTTTCTACATATTTTTGACCAGCCTGAGTAAGTCTTTGACATATCATATCAATACCGCCACCATGACAAACACTAACTATAGCAGTTGGTGTTTCAAATTTTTCACCTGGCTTTAAAATCTTTGTCCAATGTCCAAACTCTCTATCTGCTAATCCACCTGTTATATGTAATGCATCATCCTGTCTGTATATTTCCATCTGCCATGATGCTTCATGTGCAAGCTGCACACCCCAAAGTACATCATTTTTTATATCTTCAATCGACACAAATGGAAAAAACTTTTTAACCGGCATAGAACCTGTCTGTCCAAATCTTTCTGTACCTACTGACCAATTTGACCATGATGGCTCTAATTGCAAGTCTTCTACAGTTTCTGTATGTAATCTGCCCTCATGGCTCCATTTACTTCTCAGTCTATGTACCAGTAAGCTATCCGGTCCATCTCCCTCTAAGAACGGTGATATATTACCAATTTCAAAACTTGATATCATTTCAATTTCAATTTCTTTATCTGAGTTGTTTTCTATAACATTTTTCATTTCAAAACTAAAATCACCTTCATAGTATTTCACTATATGGGTAACATCGTAACCTCTTTTATCCTCAAGATATGTTTTTACAACTGTATATTCTGCATTTTCTTCAACTGTCTGACTCTTATAATCTAATAAATTAGATGATTCTGCATTTCTCATAGATGAGCCATGTCCATAACAATTTGGATATATATCTCCTACTAGTTTCATCTGAACCAATGAATTTATTCTATAAAACTTATCCTTATTATCTTCCCCATCCATATCTGCTGGAATAACTGTAAATCCTGCTGTAGAAAAATCAGTTTCCTGCTCATAGCGAAGCAACATATCGCCAATTTTTACTCGTGATATTTCCTCAATTGCCATATATACCTTCTCCTTCCAATGTAAACAATTATTATAATTGTAACATATGGACAATATATTCTCAAGGCATTTTACATTGTTTAGCAAAAAAACCTCCCATAGTTACCTATGGGAGGAAGGGAGTTTTTTTTATAATAATTATTATTCTTTGTTTATTTCTTACTGAATTTGAGCTTTAAGCTTGCTGATGTAAGACTGAACGTTATCGTTTGCTGCCTTATTTAAATCATCAACTGCATCTGCTGGGTTAAATCCAGCTTTGATAACAGCGTTTTCAATACCAGCTTGACCTTCTACCCATTCATGTTTAAAGTAGTAGTCATCAAGGAATGTACCAAATCCTGGCATCTGCTGTGATCCATAACATGCCCATTTGCTTGATTTAACAACTTCCCACCAGAATTCGAAGTATACACCTCTATCACCTGAAATACCTGATGCTGCTAAATCAGCTGCTTTAACATCTTTTCCGTCTTGTGGATGAAGTGCTTCATACTTTTCCCAAACTCCTTCGTCAAGAGTAATTGGGCAGTTATTTATTGTTTCTCCACCTGTTGTATCATCTGGGTCATCTGCATTTGCTTTAATAGCTGTAGCTCTGATTTCGTCATAGTTATCAAGCTTATCATTCCAGCCATCTGCTCCCCATGTAAAGTATTTTAGTACTTCATATGCTTCACGTGGATGCTCTGTCATTGAATAAATACCACCGAAGTCCATTGTAGCTATCTGAGTTTTACTATCTTGGTTATCTTCTGTATGTGGCATAGCATAAGGAACAAAGTAAACTTCATTTTGGAAGAATGCTGAATCATTCCAGTATCTTTCCCAACACCACCAGTTATCAGTTCTCATAGCAACTAAACCTTTATCCTGTGGTTGGATATTATCACCATATTTTGCGATAAGTTCTTCTTCTGTTGTTGGAGCTTTGTACTGTTGATTAATAAACTCTGCTTCAAGGTCAAGACCATCTGCCCAGTTTGTTAAATCAAATTCTTCACCATCCCAGCCAAACTCACCGATACAATCTGGATCTGATGCGATTGGGTACCATGTAATAACTGTAACAGCTTCTGAAATACCATAGTAATCTTTATTTGATAATTCTTCTACTACTCCTTCGAAGTCTTCCCATGTCCAATCCATTTCTGGCATTTCTTTGTTGTTAACTTCAAAACACTTTAAGTTAAGGAATGCACAAGTTGGGAAAAACTTAACTGGTGTTGTCCATTTAGCTTTTGTTGTAAAATAACCAAGATCAAATTCATTGATACCACCGATTACATCCTTAGTATCTGGATCAGCTTCCCATAAAAGACTCATATCCATTAAGAGACCATTCTTAATCATTGATTCAGGGCTGTTTAATACCCAGAATACATCAGGAACATTCTTAGAAGCCTGAAGGTTAAGAATATCTTGGTTGTGTGTTCCTAAGTCAGCTGTCATTTTTTGATTAATTGTGATATTTGGATATTTCTGACTCCATGTTTCAACTAACTTCTTTACTATGTGTTGATCCTCCCAATACAAATATGAGAGTGTCATTTCTGTCTCTGTGTCCATTGGTGTTAGCGTAACTGTCTGTCTTGTTTCAGCCTTTCCACATCCAACAAAGAGAGATGCAATCATTGTTACGGTAAGAAGTAAACAAAGTGACTTCTTAATTCTGTTTGCCATAACACAATCCTCCTTTTTTTTACTTTTTTTGTTTTCCCTTTTTTTGTTTTATATTTGGAATACACTGCACTATACAGTGCAATGTATTAAACCCTATTTTTTAGATTGAAAACTTATTTTCAATGATTGAGGATTCAATCTATTCACCAGTAATACCAGCTCTATCAACACTTTCTACAAACTGCTTTTGTAATACAAAATATATTATAAGAAGTGGTGCTACAGTAAGTAATGTCGCTGCCATTCTGATAGATGTGTTAACATTTGACGTAGTAACTGATGCTGATGCTGATTGTGATGTATTAACTGCACTGTCGAATATACTATCAAAAATCTTTAGCTGATTAATTATAGGCTTAAAACTGCTTTCTGCAGTTGTACTATATAAATACAAATGTGATAAATATGATTCATTCCAATACCACACAAATGAGAATAAGAATATTACAATCAAAGCTCCTGCTGCTGAAGGTATCGCTATTTTAAAGAACTGTTTAAAATGACCTGCACCATCAATCTGTGCTGCTTCAACTAATGCGTTTGGAATCTGTTTAAAGAATGACCATGCAATAAGTATAAATATCGACGCATTTAAACCCTGTCCAAATATAGTAGGCACTATAAATGTAGCAAGTGTACCTGTAAAATGCATCTTAGCATATAATTCATATGTTGGTAAAAGTAAAAGCTGCTGTGGTAATACAAATGCTAATATTACAAAAGCCATCATTACTGTTTTTCCCTTGAAATTATATCTTGCAAGACCATAACCTATTACAGAACAAGAACATACTTGTATAATAGTAGGTATACCTGAAATTATAAAACTATCCTTTATGCTACTCCAATAATTCATAGCTGACATAGCATCTTTATAGTTGTTTATATTAAATGTTTTAGGTATCCAATTTACCGCTGAATCTAGTAAATCCTGTAGTGTCATAAGACTTGTTGAAAATACTTTTAATAATGGATAGATAAACATAAACCCTACACATGTAAGTATAGCATAAACTAGAATTTTTTTCAATAGTCCCATGTCATCCTTTGTACCCATCATCATCTTACGAAACTTATCTTTTGTAAAGGGAGTTTTTTGCTTTTTAATCTTTTCTTTTTTTACTTTTTCTTTCTTACTCATCAAAGTTTCCTCCCTTCAAATCTTTTCCTGATGCTTTTAACTTATTTTCTTTTTCAAGTGCTTTTTTAAGCTTGATTTCATTTCTAATAAGTTGCTTTTGATGCTTAGCAAGTTTTCTTTTGGTTTTCTTTTCTAATTTCTTAGTTTTCTTTACTTGCTTTGCATATATATCTTTTTTCTGCTTAAATGCTAATGCTACAACCGCTACAAATACAAGAATTACTAAAGAGTATAACCACGCCATAGCTGAAGTATAACCATGACCTTCACTTGGATTTGATACTTCATTTGCTATTTTTTGAATAATACCACTTATCAATGTATCCTGTGATAAGAATACTACTGTATATAAACCATTTAACAATAACATTGGCTTAATTGTTGGAAGTGTAATCTTCCAAAAGCATTCCCAGCCTGAACCACCATCAATCTTTGCTGCTTCATATAAAGATGTATCCACCTTTTGTAACGCTGCAAGAAATATAAGTATCTGAACTCCTGAATACCAAAGAAACAATAGTATATTGCTAAATGCCCATGAAACTGATGTTGCCATCCACATCGGAATAACTGTGGATAAGGTCTCTTCTATAGTGCTCAAATTAATATTTCCAATACTAGCTGTTTGGCTGTTTATCATACTCATAACAGGTCCGCTAACTACTATAACTGGTAAGAAATATATAGTTCTAAATATTCCTTTTCCTTTAAGTTTCATATTAAGCATCATAGCCATAAGTAGTGAAAATACTACTATAAGTGGAACTGCTATAAGTAATTTAAGTGCTAATCCTCCTAAATCAAAGGTAATCTCTGTATATTTTTCAAAGACTCTAGAATAGTTGTCTGTACCTATAAAAGTAAGTATTTGAGTATATCCACTATATGTTGATTCACATAAAGAATACACAAATGACATAATTAGAGGATATAAGAAGAATGCTATAATTCCTATAATATATGGCATAACGAACATATATCCCATTCTTGCTTCTCTTTTTTTAAGCTTTCCATGTTTAATTTTTACTTTGATTTTTTTCTTCTTACCGTACTCATCATATAATTCTACTTTTTCTGAGTTTTGAAGTAATTCATCAACTGTAAATTTCTGAGTCTTATGTTTGTGCTCTTTTTGAGCCTTTCCCTCATTCTGTGTTACCTTTACTTCTTCGTCTGTTTTTGTTGATATCATTTACTCTCACCTACCTTATATGATAATGCTTCGATAGTTATGCCATCAACTGTAACAGCTTCTTCTGAGAAGTTTGTATACACTATGACCCCATTGCTATAAGTTGTAATACCAACATTACTATCTGTTCTTTCATGTCTTACAATATAAGCGTCATCAGTTTTATCATAAACTGCTTTTATATTATTATAATACTCTGCTATCATCTCACGATATTTCTTATACTCTGATGTATATATCCAGTTTGAATCTGTATATTGAAGTATTTCAGGACTTTCATATGTCAGTATAAATGAAGGGCAAACTCCTGTCTCAATAATCTTTAAGAAATACTCTGTACTGTTTGCTTCAAAGTTTACATATTCTGCATATACATTTATGTTTCCTCTAAGTACTGATGATAAGAATGGTATATCCTGTGATGTATATACATACATTGATGAGCCAAGTGGCATATCAAGGTATGAATCTGTATATTTCCATAAATACATATATGGCTGTTTAAGAACTACATCTACGCCTTTTTCCTTTACATTAGTAAGTGCATCTTCATAATATTTCATGGAAGAACCTCTTGAAAACTGTTCACTATTCTTTGTATATACAAATAGCATATCTGAAATTCCTGATATTCCCATTGCTTTTATTCCGCTATCATTAAAGTCATCTGCTAGCTCTTCAATATATTCTGCTGACTTATTCGGAAATAACATTCTATATGTATCAAATACTTCTGCAAAATCGTTCACTGATTCAAAAGTTTTTCTATTGAACTTATTTACTGATGAAAATACTGATGATGACATTGAAGTATTAATCCATAACATATCCTGCATCAAGTATAAATCAATAGACTTTTCCTGTAATTCTTCATATAATGATATAATTGCTTTATTTCCACCGACATCACTGTCCGCATCAAACTCATATATAGGAGTGTTATTTACACCATTATTTTGCCAGCCTTCATATATTGCAACGATATTTTCTACACCAAGTTCCTCTAAATCTTCAACAATTTCTTTAATATTATCTGCTGTTGTAGCAACAACATTTTTCTTAAATACTAAGAACTTTTCTTTATCAACACCCATAAAATCTAATCTTACATTAAATTCTGTGTCCTCATCCTTTACAATCACTCCTATTTCTAGTAAATATTCTCTAAGTGAATTTGCTAAACCTGAGTAACTAGCTTCTTCACCACTTGTAAAGAGGTAAGTAACTTTAATATCATCTGTAAAATATATACCTGTTGCTGTCTTTCTTATTGTATTACCTACACTATCTGTTGGTTCATTGTATACATCTCTGTAAATAAACTTAGGTGTAGTATAATTTTCAAAACATCTGTTATAGCCGTTTAAGTTACCTTCTATATATGCGTTTTCCTCACCTTCTTCAATAAAACCAATCATAGCTATCTTTGTATCTTCAAATACAGTTCCAAAGTATGGGAAAAGCACTTCTTCTGCACTATTATTACTTCCGCCTGTACCTTCTACACCTGTTGCTGATAAACCTTCACTGTCAATACATAAATCTTTTCCATATACTTTTTTAGAAAATGATGATTTATATTTTGGCACTCCGTCTTGAAAAAAGTCCGCATATTCAACAATGATACCATTTCCATCTGGTAAAATCATATAGCCTTCTCTTTCGCCTCTGTCTGAGAATCCAAGAAGAGGAAATACATGAATTTCTCCAAATAAAAATTCTTTTTTAGTTTCTTTTCTAGAATCAGCAGGAATTTCATAGTGAAGTCCCTTTTCATCTAATGTTACTTTAAGTGTTAATTCTAATCCTTCTGTTGCAAAACTAATATCAACATCAAATCCATCATTTCTAGTATTATATTTAAGTGTTGCTGTTCTTATAGATGTTATAATACCTGGTGTATAATCTCCAAATCTAAGACCTGTATCATCATACTTAATTGGAATCATATAAAATCCTGTAGTAACAGTATCATACATAGTTTGAGTATAACCTCTCGCTACCGCTTCTTCGCCTGTTAGAGTAGATCTTATGATTGCCCCTGATTTTTGCTCTCTTACAAGAATTGATAATGTGTCTTGCTTAAGATATAATTCGTATCCACCTGATGAACATACATATGAATGTCCCTCTATATCCTCTTTTGATGTAGTAACAACACCTGCTTCTTTAGCTAATCTTGCTCTATCTTGAGAAGAAAGTGAAAGTGTATCTTTTATTTCTTGTACCTTTTCTTTATCAATATTATCTTGATTAGCTGTTGATAATAGACCCTGAACAAAATTTGCATCGCCCTCTGCCTGAGTGTTATCGCCCTGTGTATCAGTACCTGTATCACTTGTTATATCTGTATCATCACTATTATCAGTTGTTGCAAAAGATATAATTGGTGTAAGCATTAAGCAAACTAATGCTAGACATAAAAATCTTTTTAATTTATTGTTATTAGCCAATTCGATACACCGCCTCTCCGACAATTGATACTACAAATCCTACTACCTGTGTTGCTAGAATATATACAACGAATGCCATTAAGATAAATACAAATGCTGTAAATATTGTAAGTCCAATAACCTTAAATGTTTCCTTAACGGAATAGTTATTAATTTCTTTTATTGAAAGGAATATTAATAATACTATCCATATAAGCATTGCAAGATTTGCAAATTCTATAAGGAATGACTCATTAAATGTTAATACCATTCCTGCTATATAAATTAATGGTTGTAAAATCAAGTATGGTGAAAGTGAATAGACATAACCACAAAGAATCTCTTTAAATCTTGCTTCACCTTCATTAATAGTACAAATTAAATATGTTACTGCTGATGCAAAAATAAGTATTCCTAATACTATTAATATATCACTTGGAATATTATATCTTCCATCTTTAACATTTTTAAACAAAAATCCACCAAAGTATTTACTTATTATATTAAACAAAATAAATATGGCTATTAATATTCCTGCTGATAAGTATGATGTCATACCTTCTCTCTTTACTCCATATGTTCCATCCATTGGATGTCTCATATATTTTGGAACAAACATTAATCTCTTATACAACATTGTATCTCGCAACTTTTGAGTTACCTTGCGTAATGGATCAAATATTTTCCACTTTCTATCAGCATATTTTACAAATCTTATACCAAATACAAGGGCTACTATTCCAAGTAATAAAAACATAATATTATTATTTAGCCATACATTTCTAAGTTCCCAAAATGCTTCTGAATAGCCTTCCTTATCCTTTGCTAATCTATAATATTCTAATGCTTCACTAAAGTTTTCTTCTTGGTATAAAGCTGAACCCATAGCTTGATTAGCAAAATCAAACAGACCAT
>JAVBUL010000278.1:0-7563 GCA_031555415.1 Lachnospiraceae bacterium
TTTTCTTACAGTTATTATATACCCAATTATAAAACTCTAAAAAAACAATTATCATATTTTTCTTAATCACCATTACTATATTATATAATAAAATAATTTACTAATGTTATAATAGCAAATAAAACGACTGCACCCACAATACTTCCTATTACTAATGGACGCTTACTCCTTTTATGCTGTTCTTTGACGCTCTGTTCTTGTTGAATATCTTGTTGAATATCTTTTTTTATATCTTCTTCTACGCCAAATTGTGTTTTAACTATAGTCATTGTCATTAGCTCAGAAACCGGATTCCCACATGCAGGACATTTATTTGCATATTCACTTACTTCATTTCCACACTTTGTACAAATAATTGTTTCCATGCTTTATCCTCCACATCTTAAACTTTCCCTACTATTTTGGTTGCTTACCTATGTATGCTAAAATACCACCATCTACATATAATACATGTCCATTTACAAAATCAGATGCATTAGATGCCAAGAAAATAGCTGGTCCCATAAGGTCCTCAGGATTTCCCCATCTTGCTGCCGGTGTCTTTGAAATAATAAACTGGTCAAATGGATGTCTTGAACCATCTTCCTGCAACTCTCTAAGTGGAGCCGTCTGTGGTGTTGCTATATAACCAGGTCCAATACCATTACATTGAATATTAAATTCACCATATTCTGATGCAATATTTCTTGTAAGCATCTTAAGACCGCCCTTAGCTGCGGCATAAGCAGATACAGTTTCTCTTCCTAGTTCACTCATCATAGAACAAATATTTATAATCTTTCCGTGACCTTTTTTAATCATGCTTGGAATTACTGCTTTTGATACAATAAATGGTGCATTTAAATCAACATCAATTACCTGTCTGAACTCTGCTGCTGACATTTCACACATTGGAATTCTTTTAATAATGCCTGCATTATTAACAAGAATATCAATAACGCCAACCTCTTCTTCTATCTTTGCAACCATTGCATTAACAGCGTCTTCATCAGTAACATCACATACATAACCCTTAGCATCAATTCCATCAGCCTTATATGCTTCAATACCTTTATTTACTAATTCTTCATTTATATCATTAAATACTATTTTGGCACCAGCCTTTGCATAAGCACTTGCAATCGCATAACCAATTCCATAAGAAGCACCTGTTACAAGTGCAACCTTTCCTTCTAATGAAAATATATCCATTTCTTTATTCCCTCCCTATTTTAAATCTTTCATCTCAACATTATCCATATCCGTAAACTCCTGATTTTCACCAACCATACCCCAAATAAATGTATATGCTTTAGTTCCGCTTCCTGAATGAATTGACCAGCTAGGTGAAATTACAGACTGTTCATTTCTCACTACAATATGTCTTGTTTCTGTTGGTTCTCCCATATAATGCATTACAAATGCGTTTGGATCCATATCAAAATACAAATAAACTTCCATTCTTCTGTCATGTGTATGACAAGGCATTGTATTCCATACACTTCCTGGTTTTAATGCAGTCATACCCATAACAAGCTGACAGCTTTCTACCTGACCAGGTAATATATATTTATTTATTACTCTATGGTTTGACTCTTCAAGACTTCCGAGTTCAACCTTATTTTCATTTTTAATAATAACAACATCATCAGATGCTTCTCCATCAAATTTAATAAGCACTGTCTTATATGATTTATGAGCAGGTGCACTGTTAAAATAAAACTTTGCTGGATTTGATGAATCAGTACTTTCAAATGTGACATCCTTAATACCCATTCCAATATACATTCCATCCTTAGTATCTACATCATAAACCTTATCATCTGCTGTTATTTTTCCGGGTCCACCAATATTTATTATTCCTAATTCTCTTCTTTGAAGAAAATACTCTGCTCTTAACTCATCACCTGCCGAAAGAAAAAGTTTTCCTTTTGCAGGTACTGCCGAACCAGTTATAATTCTATCAATATGGCTGTATACCATTTTAACCTCATCAGGTTTAAATAAATCCTCGATTAGAAATTCCTCTCTAAGTCTCTGTGTTGTATAATGTTTTACGTCTTTTGGTGACGCTGCTGTTCTAAGTTCCATATTTTACACCCTCCTTTTTAGAATAAAAATTTTATAGCCTACTTTTAAAATCCTGATATCCAAAGCTTTTCAGCACCTTAATTCCTTCTCCTTCTCTATATACACAAATATCCGGAAGGTTTATACCATTAAAGGTATTATTTTTAACCATTGAATAGTGAGACATATCTGTAAATACTAATCTATCTCCTATTTTCAGTTCATAATCAAAACTATAATCACCAATAATATCCCCTGCAAGGCAGGTTGGACCACCAAACCTATATGTAAAAATCTTTTCATTTGGCATTCCCGAATCAATAATATATGGTCTATACGGCATTTCTATAACATCCGGCATATGACAAGCCGCTGATGTATCTAAAATAGCCACTTTCATTCCATTTTCGAATATATCCATAACTGTTGTTACTAAATATCCTGTATTAAGTACTGTTGCTTCCCCTGGCTCTAAATAAACGTCTATTTTATATGTATCTTTTATATGAACTATACACTTTTCAAGTACATCTATATTATAATCACTTCTTGTAATGTGATGTCCACCACCAAAATTAAGCCATTTCATATCCTTTAAAAAATGACCAAACTTTGCTTCAACCACCTCAAGAGTTTTCTCTAAATCATCAGAGTTTTGCTCACATAATGTATGGAAATGAAGACCATCAATTCTATCTAACCCCATTTCTTCTACACCTATTAGAAAATTCTTTAAAGTAATTCCAAGCCTTGAGCCAACTGCACAAGGGTCATATATCTCATGATTTCCTGTAGAAAACTCAGGATTAATCCTAAGTCCACAAGAAATCCTTTTATTATACTTTTCCTCCGCTTCAAGTACATAAGGCTTAATATTTTTCCATTGTTTAAATGAATTAAACACAATATGATCTGATATCTCTAATATATGTTCAATTTCATCTTCTCTATATGCCGGATTAAAAATATGGACTTCTCCCGGAAACTCTTCCTTTCCAAGCATTGCCTCATGTAGTGAACTTGCTGTTGTTCCATTTAGGTATTGGCTCATTAATGGATATTCAGCATACATAGAAAAACCTTTTTGCGCTAAAAGTATTTTACATCCTGTTCTTTCTATAACACCTTTAAGCACTTCCATATTCTTTTTTAAAAGTCTCTCATCAACAATATAACAAGGTGTTTTAATATCTTGAATTTTGATATCCATTAATTTGCTCCTACCAATTTATATTTAAAATGTTCCAGCAAGAATAATAGTTCAGCTTTGCTGAATCTATTATTCTTGCAAAGTTCGTCTTTAGACGAATCTTTTAGTATGTTGAAATCTCTATTTTTTCAATAACAACATCTGTTACCGGTACACCAGTATCTTTACTTTCTACTTCTATAGCTGCTATAGCATCAACTACATCCATACCTTCATAAACCTGTCCAAATACGGTATGTTTTCTATAAAGCCAAGCTGTTCCACCATTCGCATCAAAGTAATCTTTTATAGCTTGTGAAAGTCCATATGCCTCTAATGTTTCCACATCACCATCTTCCTTGCTCTCACTTTGAACAATAAAGAATTGAGAACCATTTGTGTCATAACCCGAATTAGCCATACACAAAGCACCTCTTACAGGGTAAAGATATTTTGTAAACTCATCTTCAAATGCTTCACCCCAAATACTTTCACCGCCTGAACCATTACCTTTTGGATCACCGCCTTGAATTACAAAACCATCTATAACCCTATGGAATTTAAGTCCATCATAGTAACCATCTTTTGAATGTGTAGCAAAATTTTCTACTGCTTTAGGAGCTTGCTCAGCAAATAATCTAATCTTTATATCACCAAAATCTTTAACTGTAATAGTCGCGATTGTGTCACCTTTTTGCGGTCCAGCTAATTGGTCTACTTCTGGAACCTCTCTATCTGCAACAACAGTAATACTATCTGCAAGCCAATCCATAACCAAATCACCAACTACTATATATTCCAAATCACTCTTTGAATAATCAGTATATTTTTCTTCAAACTCTTTTACAGTTAGTACGCCTTCTTCAAATGCATAATTAAGCATAACCCTATTGTAAGCCTCATCAGTTATTTTAATTCCTTCTAATTTAGCTATCGCAAGCTTTATCATTTGAGTTTTAAAGTTTACTTTTAGCTGTGCTTCATAATAAGCTGTTATAGATTCTTCTGTTGCTGAGTTGTCTGCAAGATATTCCTCAAGTGAAGCATATCCATAGTAAGTTGCTGATTGTTCCAAATATGCCATATAGTCATCAACATATTCTTTCATCATATCTTCATCATAACTTTCAACAGTAGCATTAGCTTCTATATCACTCCATACATGATCACTAACTGTTTGAATATATAGAAATCGTCTAAAATGTTCTAAAAGATCTTCTTTTGTTTTTACGCCTAATTGACTGCATTTTTCACTAATGAATGTTTCGTCTGCTTCTTCTATGCTATAAACAGCCAACACTTCATTTAAATATGACTCAACTGATGATTCACTTACAACAACATCAGATTCTTCTAACTTAAATCCTTTGTAATCTTTAATAGTAATAACACCATACTCTGTTGTTATTTTATCATCAGAAATTGTTACCTTACCCATAACAGTATTATCAGTTTCTGTTTCTTCATCTTTACTACAAGCTACTAACATTAAGCCACACATTGCTATTAGTAACCCTCTTTTAAGTTTCTTCATTTTTTATTCCCTTTCTTTTTTTGCTATAACGCAAATTATTAATCTACCAATGTAGGATTGAAATCCTCAACCCAAGGAAGTCCCCACTTATTTAATGCTTCCATAAATGGATCCGGATCAAATTCCTCTACATTATATACTCCCGGTTTGTTCCATTTACCGGTCATAACCATCATCGCACCAATCATTGCAGGCACACCAGTTGTATATGATATTGCCTGTGAACCAACTTCTTTAAAACATTCTTGATGGTCACAAACATTGTATACATAATATGTTTTTTCTTCACCATCTTTTATTCCTTTAAAAATACAACCAATATTTGTTTTTCCTACAGTTCTAGGACCAAGTGATGCCGGATCAGGTAGTACTGCCTTTAAAAACTGAAGAGGAACAATTTGCTTTCCTTCAAAATCAATCGGTTCGATAGATGTCATTCCTACATTTTCAAGACATTTTAGATGTGTTAAGTAACTTTGTCCAAATGTCATGAAAAATCTGATTCTCTTTATTCCTTTAATATTAATTCCCAATGATTCAAGCTCTTCGTGGTGTAATAGATACATATCCTTTTCACCAACTTCTGCAAAGTTGTAAACTCTTTTTATTTCCATCGGCTCAGTTTCTATCCACTGCCCATTTTCCCAGTAGCTTCCCTTTGCACTTACTTCTCTGATATTAATTTCAGGATTAAAGTTTGTTGCAAACGGATAACCATGATCTCCACCATTGCAATCAAGAATATCTATATAATTAATTTCATCAAAATAATGCTTAGCTGCATAAGCTGAAAATACACCTGTTACACCTGGATCAAACCCACAGCCTAAAAGTGCCATAATTCCTGCTTTTTCAAATCTTTCTTTATAATCCCACTGCCATTTATACTCAAACTTAGCTGTATCAAGTGGCTCATAATTTGCAGTATCCATGTAATGTGTCTTTGTTTCAAGACAAGCATCCATAATAGTTAAATCTTGATATGGCAATGCAACATTTATTACAAGGTCAGGTTTATAACTATTAATAAGATTAACAAGCTCTTCTACACTATCAGCATCTTCTTGTGCTGTTGTACTTTTTGTCTTTCCTCCATCAAGCTTTTCCTTTAATGCATCACACTTTGATTTTGTTCTGCTTGCAATGCAAATTTCTTCAAATACTTCAAAGTTTTGACAACATTTATGCACAACGACACTTGCAACACCGCCGGCTCCAATAATTAACGCTTTTCCCATTTTGAATCTTCCTTTCTACATTTCATTTAATTTATTTCTAACATAATTCGGAAGTGCAAAAGCACCTCTATGTATATCAGTATTATAATACTTCGTTTCCAATCCTAATGAATTCCATGCCTCAAAATCAACATCCTTTATAGGTTCTGTCTTTTTTGATGCAAATCCAAATAGCCAATGTCCAGATGGATATGTCGGTATATGCATTTGATACACCATTGCAATAGGAAATGCTGTCATAATTCTCTTATGTGCATTCTTCATAGCTTTAATATCTTGTTCATAATAAGGACTTTCATGCTGATTAATAAGTATTCCATCTTCTGTAAGTGCCTTGTAACAATTACCATAAAACTCCTTTGTAAAAAGGCTTTCACCCGGTCCAAAAGGGTCTGTAGAATCAACAATTATTAAATCATATTCATTATTTTTTGTCCTTACAAATTTTAGACCATCCTCAAAATATTTATTCACTCTCGGATCATCTAAGCTACAAGCTGTAAATGGAAGGTATTTCTTTGATACCTCTACGACTTCTTCATCAATCTCAACTAAATCAATACTTTCAATGGTACTATATTTCGTAAGTTCTCTTAATGTTCCGCCATCTCCTGCACCAATAACCAAAACCTTTTTAATATTTGGATTTGTTGCCATTGGCACATGTGTTATCATTTCGTGATAAATAAATTCATCCTTTTGTGTAAGCATCAAAAACCCATCAAGCGTTAATATTCTCCCAAATTCATATGTGTCAAACACATCAATTCTTTGATATTTACTTTCTTTTGATACTATCTGCTTGTCCACCTTAATTGAAAATCTTACATTTTGTGTATGATTTTCTGTAAACCATAAATCCATTGACATTCTCCTTTCAAAACATTCTCAAATAAGTACATTTATTTTTTCTATATTCAAATCCTCAGTTCCTGTTAGCGAACACCCTTTTTCTTTCGCATAGCTGATATAACTAATAATCTCATCTGTTATTATTTCACCTGGAGCAAGAATAGGAATTCCGGGCGGATAGCACATAACAAACTCGTTACATATTCGTCCTTTACTCTTTTTTATATCTATCTGCTCCTTGTCACTATAAAATGCTGCTTTCGGCGATGTCACAACTATTGGATTAATGTACTCATGGTCAAATAACCCCGAAGGATCTTTACTATATAATCTTTTAATCTCTGAAAGAGCTGATATAAATCTTTCTATTTCAAGTTCCCTATCACCTGATGAAACAATAGCTAAAATATTACCTAAATCACCAAGCTCAATTTGAATACCATACTCATCCCTAAGTAAATCATATACTTCTATCCCTGCCAGTCCTATTTCCATAGTATGAACTGATAATTTAGTCCTGTCAAATGCATATACATCATCTCCGTTTACAAGTTCCTCACCATAAGCATAATAGCCTCCAAGCTTATTTATCTCATTCCTTGCATAATCTGAATACTTAACGGTCTTTTCAAACATTTCTTTTCCATTAAGATATAAATTCTTCCTCGCAAGGTCTAGCGATACCATAAGTAAGTAAGATG
>JAVBUL010000284.1:0-7412 GCA_031555415.1 Lachnospiraceae bacterium
GATGAATAAAAAGTCTATTTGCAAAAGCTTCTTTTTTGGTCTCCGTTGGGGTCAAAATCCGCACCGTTGGGGAAAAGTTTTCTGATATCTCTTGCATATATTATGAATATATGCTATAAAAAAACAAAAGAGAGGAGTGGTATATTGAAAAAATATTTTTTTATTACTTTATTATGTTTGAGTATTTTAACGGGTTGTGCTTCAAAAACAAGTGAAAATCAAGACTTAACGCAAGCGATAAAAGAGGAGTCAGAAGATCAAATTTCTATAAAAAGTGGTGAATATAGAGCATATATTTCAGAGGGAGTTTTATCTGTAATTTTGAATTTTAAAGCCGATTCAAATATATTAAGTTATGAAATTGTGGGAACTTCATCTCTACCACCGCTTTATGAATATGAGATAAAAGGAAATCAATTGATAGCTAAAGGTGGAGAAAAAGATCTTTTCTTTGCAATTTTAGATAATGAAACATTAAAGTTAAGAGATTTAATATTTCATTATCAAGGACCTATTCAAGACAATCAGTTAGTAAATTAAGATATTTATATATTAAGTCAACACCACATAAATCAGGTTCATCTGGAACTAATGGATATGCAAATGAAAGTACATGGTCTTGTGGGCAAAATCGGGCGTCATATTTTAAAAAGAATTTTGGCAATTCTTTAAAAATAGCAGCATTATATTGAGTAGAATCATTCTCTAAAAAGTCCTGTAAAAGAGTATCATACAGGGCTTTTGCTTTATGAACTTTTTCTACAACAAGGTTATAACCTTCATCATATATCGTTCTTGCAGATAATTCAGAATCAAGTCTTAAAACTTGATTAGGATTTTCACTAAAATACTCATTTATACAATAAATAACAGCTTCCATAAGCATCTGTGCTGTTTCGTAAGATACAGAACTACTTTCTTTTGAAGTATATTTATCTGTAAGATATGAGACTATAGGTATTAATTGGCTAAAATCATTATCCATTTTTATACGGCCTCCTTTTTTTATTCTTGCAAAGTTCGGCTTTAGCCGAATCTTTTTTTATGACCAAAATAGCTCTTTCACTATGTCCATATACAATTCGCTATCCCAACGTTCTTCTTCGCTTAGATTTTCATATTCATTATGCCCAGCACTTTCCTTAAAACCATCATAACCGCCTCTTATAGCTTTAGAAAACCTAGCAAGACAGGTGCTTTCAAGATACTCTAAATCTCCGAAACATACAGTTTCATACTGTTCTTTCATAAAGGTCAAAAGTTCATCATCGGTAATTTTATCAAGAGATTCATTTTTAAATTCATAAAAAATATCTTGTAGTTTTTCAAGAGTTTCTAAATAATTTTGCTGTGATATATATTGAGAATCACAAAAGGCATAAATGATTTTATCTAGAATTCCGGTGCCAAATTCTACACGCTGATACTTTTTTAGACTTTCATTCCTACATATTACTAATTCATGTGCTTCTTCATTTGTTAATGATAGACCATATTTGGAAGTCTTCTCATTGTAAGATGTAATGGTGGAAAGTTCATTTTCTAGTTTTTGCAATTGAATTAATTCAAAAAAATTATTTTTCACTAATTTCCCCCTTGATATAGTGTGTTTTAGTTAAGAATGCTACATTGCTTTTCTAGATTATATAATGTCAATTTTATTAATACAAGACTAGAAATAAAGATAATTATATGGTATAATCCTATTAGTAAGAAAAGTAGTTGACATAGGATGATTGGGGTATATATTATATGGAAATGCCGACGTGATGATGAAGAATTATAATATATAATTTATACGAGCAAGTTCTAATGTTGATTAGGGCTTGTTTTTTATTATGAAGGAGATTGATTATATGGGAAAGAAAGTAAAAATTATTATATTGAGTGCTAGCATTTTAGGAATAGCCTTATTTGGAATAGTTTTAGCTATGATAACGAAAAAAGATGATTTAGATGATGCCAAAGAAAATACGGAGGTAGTTGAAAGTATTCCTACAGAAAAGCTAGTTATACCACAAAATGATTATAATATCACCCAATCAAATATGGGAATTGCATTTGAATTTTTTGAAAATTATGAGATGGTATATGCTAAAACAACACGAGGGAAATTAGGGGTAGGTACAATGGGAAAAGACGGGTTTTATAATGATTTCCGTGAAGGTGAATATTGTGTAATGAGAAAGCAAGAAGGTGTAACAGAATATTTGTATTTAAGACCTAAAACGTTCTGGGATGAACCAGGAGGAAATGAAGGAGATAGGCTTGATTATGTAAGTTTTATTTTCTTAGAAGAAGGACATGTAGTAGCTCAGTCGTTCGTTGTGATTAGGGAAGATATGGAAGGTATGATGGAAGATCCAATTTATGGAATAGCGACAATGAACTCTTATGCCACACCTATAAAAGAAGTACAGTATGAAAAGATAGATGGAGAATATCAAAATGTTACAAAAGAATATGCTGATGCATGGTTTGAGGAGAGTATGGAAGAATTTGAAATAAAGAAAGCAGTAGAAACAGTGCCGGAAAAAAGTCGTTTTAAAATAATAGAAGATTATAGTACTGATTATAAAAAGCCTGGAAATAATGAGAAAGTATATGAATTGCAGGGGATAGGTGTGGAATACGAACTTGAAAATAGTAGACAGTATGTAAGAGCAAAAACAGACAATGGTGAAGTTGTATGGAAAAAAGACGATTCAGATGTTACATCGACGATATGTTGGTATGATTCGGAGAATTTTATAAAAGATAAATATGATGACCGTGTTGCATATGTTAGATTGTCATATATGGAAAATCTTAAAGTTTTTAATTTAGCATTATTAAAAATAGAATATAAAGATGATACAAAAACCTCATATACAACAAAAATAAAAGAAGTATCATATAAGCCAATTGATGGAAAAAGTCAATATATTTCGGATGCTACGGCAGAAGCTTGGTTTGAGAGAGCCATTAGTGATTTTGAAAAAGAAGAAACGCCATAGAAAAAATAATGAAATAAAATAGAAGTGAAAGAAAAATTAACTTGACTTTCAAATCTCAGTTTGTTAAGCTTATATCTTGTGTTGTGCAATAAATGCACAAGTATATAATATAGAATAGTTCTATATTATCTATGTATAAAGTCGAAAGGTATAGGTATACAATTGAAGTTTGAAGAATTAAACATGAATCCGAAGATATTAAAGGCAATAAAGGATATGGGATTTGAGGAGGCCAGCCCGATTCAGGCACAGGCGATTCCAATTCTTATTGATGGAAAGGATATAATAGGTCAGGCTCAGACAGGAACAGGTAAAACAGCCGCATTTGGAATTCCGGCAGTAGAGAGAATTGACCAGAAGTTAAAGCAAGCGCAGACAATTATTTTATGTCCTACAAGAGAATTAGCAATTCAAGTAGCAGACGAAATAAGAGAGCTTTGCAAATATTTAAGCAATATAAAAACTCTTCCAATTTATGGAGGACAGGATATAGTTAGACAAATAAAAGCATTAAAGAGCGGAGTACAGATTATTGTTGCTACACCGGGACGTATGCTTGATCATATAAGAAGAAAAACAATTAAATTTGATGATGTTCATACTCTTATCTTAGATGAAGCTGATGAAATGCTTAACATGGGATTTAGAGAAGACATTGAAACAATTCTTGAGTCAATACCAAATGAGCATCAGACAGTATTATTTTCAGCAACAATGCCAGAACCAATTATGCAGCTTGCAAAGAAATTTCAAAATGATGCTGAGATTATAAAGATGGTAAAAAAAGAACTCACAGTAACAAATATTGAACAGTATTATTTTGAGGTAAGACCAAAGAATAAGTTAGAAATATTATCAAGATTAATAGATGTTTATGAGTCAAAGTTATCAATAGTATTTTGCAATACAAAAAGACAGGTTGATGAATTAGTAAATGAATTACAAGGCAGAGGCTATTTTGCAGAAGGTCTTCACGGAGATATGAAGCAGCAGCAGAGAGACCGTGTTATGTCAAATTGTAGAAGAGGAAGCACTGAAGTCCTAGTAGCTACAGATGTGGCTGCAAGAGGAATAGATATAGATGATATAGATGTAGTTTTCAATTATGACTTACCACAAGATGAAGAATACTATGTTCATAGAATCGGCAGAACAGGAAGAGCAGGAAGAAAAGGTTTATCACTATCATTTGTTGTGGGCAGAGAAATCTATAAATTAAAAGAGATAGAAAAATACTGTAAGACAAAGATAGCTCCAAAGCCAATCCCAACTCTTATGGATGTTACAGGACGTAGAGTAGAAGCAGTAACAGAAGAAATAATAAAGATAGTAAAAACAAAAGATATTCATCCAATGCTTAATGAAGTTGAAACATTAGTAAATAACGAGGACATTACAGCTATGGAACTTTGTGCAGGACTTTTATATAAAATGGTATATGCACAAAATGAAGAAATAGAAGAAGTAAAAAGTTATGATAAATATGAGAAAAAGAATAAGACCAAGGATAAAAACCGTAAGGATATGACAAGACTCTTTATCAATGTCGGAAGAAAAGATAAAATAAAGAGTGGAGATTTACTTGGAGCTATAGCTGGAGAAGCAGATGTAGCAGGTAATAAAATTGGTGCAATTGATATTTATGATAATTATTCATTTGTTGATGTTCCAAAGGATAAAGCTTCTCATATTGTAAAAGTAATGAATAAGGTTAAAATTCGCGGTAAGAGTATAAAAGTAGAAAAGGCGAATAATAAAGATAAGAAAAGTGCCTAAAAAATTCTCGCGCGGCAGCGAGAATTGCAAGAATTGCAAGCAATTCTTGATTTAACTATCACTACTTGGCTCGCGAAGTTTCATATAAAAAAGATTCGGCTAAAGCCGAACTTTGCAAATTTGAGTAAAAGCATCTCAAAGTTTGCTTAAAAGATTCGGCTAAAGCCGAACCTTGCAAATTATATAAATATGTACACTGATTTTTGCCACCGGGTAAAAATATTAGCTAAAGCTAATATCATTAGCTAAAGCTGGTAAACGTGTTGGAAACATTCCATTAGGTCTTAGAAGGAATGTTTCTGGCACGTTTTTGTTTTTTTATAAGAATATCTCAAAATTATTTATTCAAGAATTGAAAGCTATTTTTGATTAGGAAGGAGTGTATAAGAAATGAAAGATAAAGAAGTTTTAAGTAACTTTATGAAGTATGTGAGTTTGAATGTATTGGGAATGGTAGGGATGTCATGTTATATTTTGGCAGATACATTTTTTGTGTCTAAGGCACTGGGGGCAAACGGACTTGCAGCTCTTAATTTTTGTATTTCCATTTTTAGCATTATGCAAGGCTTGGGATTGATGCTTGGCATAGGTGGAGCAACCAGATACTCTATTTTAGCCAGTAAAGGGGAAAGTAGAAACAAGGTTTTTTCAAATGCTTTGGTTTTTGGATTATGTATAGGAGTTGTATTTGTATTAATAGGAATATTTTTTACAGAACCTTTATCAAAATCACTTGGTGCAGATGCAGATACCTTGCCATTAGCAAAAATATATTTAAGGACAATGCTTTCGTACGCTCCGTTTTTTATTGCAAATAATATATTGGTTGCATTTGTTAGAAATGATGAAAATCCAAGTTTATCAATGATTGCCATGATAATAAGCAGTCTTTCCAATATAATATTAGATTATGTATTTATGTTTCCGTTATCTATGGGAATGTTTGGTGCAGCATTTGCAACAGGCTTATCACCAATAGTTAGTATTTGCATATTATCAATTCATTTTATTAAGAAAAAAAACAATTTTAAATTTTGTAAGTGTAAGTTAGAAATAAAGAGATTGTTGGATATGGTAATGCTTGGGGCATCTTCTTTTATAGCAGAATTAGCATCGGCAATTGCACTTATTACATTTAATAAGGTAATCCTTGAAATAGAAGGGAATATTGGTGTAGCGGCATATGGAATTATTGCAAATGTTGCCCTTGTTGCTACAGCTATATTTACAGGAATATCACAAGGCATTCAGCCGCTTGCAAGTAAACTACATGGAATGAAAGAAAATAAGCAAGTAAAACAAGTAAAAAAATATGCACTAACAACAGCACTTTTGTTTGGCGTAATATTATATCTTGTTATATATTTTATGCCTGAACAGATTGTATCTATTTTTAATAGCGAAAATAATCCGTCACTAGCAAAACTAGCGACGGACGGAATTGTTATTTATTTTTTAGGGTTTTTCTTTGCGGGAATAAATATTGTTATGGCAGCATTTATGAGTGCCATTGACAAGGCAAAGAGGGGGATGGTCATATCATTAATGCGTAGCTGTGTGTTACTAGTGCCTATGGTACTTGTATTAAGTAGCATATTCAAAATAAACGGTGTGTGGTCAGCGTTTGTAGTAACAGAGGCGACCATATTAATTGGCCATATGATATTCAATACAGTCTCTCAAAAACTCCGCACATCCTGATGTGTTTTTATCATAAAATGCTTTGAAGCGTTCATCTTCAACATACATATTTGCAAGTCCTATATGAGCTTCAGATGAATAATTAGGCCATGTAAATCCAAGCCATTCTTTATGGAGCAGAGCAATTTCTTTACCAATGTCATCAGTTGGACTATTGCCATCTGTAACAGCCTGCTCCAAAAGAGTATTGATTTCTAAAGCAATGTTTTGCATTTTATCATAGTCTTCTTTTGATAAGTTCATCATTTTACGGTTGCTTTCATCTACAGTGTCATCACCGTATTTCTCGCGAATTTCCTTTCCATATTGAGTTTCATTTTTTTCAATTAAATCTTTTTTAAATCCTATAAATTTATCTTTATCAGACATAATTTTACCTCCTTCTTCATGTAAAATAGTGTTCTCAACGTTTTGTATCAAGAGTTTGATTCTATCTTCTTGTCTTCTTAGTTTTTCTAAATGTTCTCTCATCACTGACATTTTATTATAAGTTGGGTCAGCTAAAATATTCTTAATCTCAGAAAGTTCAAATCCTAACTCTCTAAAAAATAAAATTTGTTGAAGTGCGTCCACTTCTGTTTGACCATAAATACGGTAAGAAGATGAATTGATTCTTTTCGGAGAAAGTAATCCTATTTCATCATAATACCTTAATGTTCTTGTGCTAATGCCGGCTAAATTAGCAAGTTTTTGTATTGTATATTCGATTCTAATCACCTCCTGACATATATATAATAAACCTTAACGCTACGTTAATGTCAAGAGAAAAATTAACTAAATTAGTAAATTAGCTAAATTAACTAAATTAACTAAATTAACTAAAAATTAACTAAATTAGTAAAATGAATATAATCAAGCATTATTTGCATAAAATGGTGCAAACGATGTTAGTCAAGGTATATAATTTTGAATAAAAAGAAAAAAGCAGTTTTAATAGAA
>JAVBUL010000082.1:0-10041 GCA_031555415.1 Lachnospiraceae bacterium
ATAATTCTGCCATTATTTTTCTTTGTAGTATTTATCTTTTTTGCCTCTTCTTCATCAATTATAAAGAATTCTGAATGCATATGATGCTCTAATATATTATCAACTTTTACAGGTCTAAATGTCCCTAAACCCACATGCAAAGTGACATTCGCTATTAATATACCCTTATCTTCAATTTCTTTTAGAAGCTCCTTTGTAAAATGCAAGCCTGCTGTAGGCGCTGCCGCTGAACCTTCATGCTTTGCGTAAACTGTTTGATATCTATTCTTATCCTTAAGCTCATGAGTAATATATGGCGGCAATGGCATTTGACCTAATTCATCAAGTATCTCTTCAAAAATACCTTCAAAATAAAATTTAATCAATCTATTACCTTCTTCAACGATATCTACTACCTCAGCTTTTAAAATACCATCTCCAAAGCATATCTTAGTTCCTATTTTACACTTTTTTCCAGGTTTTACAAGTGTTTCCCAAATATTATCCTCTTTTCTTTTAAGCAAAAGAACTTCAACCTTACCCTCAAGCAAGTTTCCATTTTCATCTTCTCTAACCCCAAACAGTCTTGCCGGTAAAACCTTTGTATTGTTTATAACAAGACAATCTCCCGGATTTAAATAATCCACTATATCCTTAAAAACCTTATGTTCTATATTTCCCGTAACCTTATCTACGTGCATTAATCTACTTGATGATCTATCACTAAGAGGATCCTGTGCTATAAGCTCTTCCGGTAAATCATAATAAAAATCTTGTAATTTCATCTATTCCTCCAAATATCTCTTCTCATTTAGTCATATAATCTGCCAGAAGCAAATTAACCATCATTCCATAACTTTTCACACCGTCTCCTTGTCCGTTAATCTCAAGATAAGTATTATTAACAGTAGTCATTACTGTATCAGCTTTCTTCGCTACTTCACTTTCTCTTATCTCATCCCAATAATCATTTTCTGCAAGAAGCTCACCCTTAACCTCATCTGAAAGCGTCTCCATAACACTATAATACTTTTCAATATCATATTTGTAAAGCTGATTTGTCGAATGAATTAATGCCAGCATATAACCACTATATGCAAACTCCGGACTTCCTTCGTTTATACATGCTAAATATGCTATATAATTAGCCTCATCTTCTTTCATAAAGCCTCTCATGTGTGCAAGTTCATGGCATGTATCTGCAGGTCTGTTATAATCTAATACATCTGTATTTACATTAGCTTCCACAGTAAATGGAATATAGATTCCAACAATACTTCCATAAGACATATACTTAGACAATAATACCTTTTTAGCCCCTCCTGTACTGTACTTAAGTACCGGATACATATTTGCCAAATTAGACATTGCATCCTCACATCTGTCTGCTATATCATAAAATCCTTCATCAAACTCTACAACACCGTCATTTATCTGCTTTATCGCACTTCTAGAATCATTTACCTGTTCTGCCAGATAAACACACATATTATATAATTCTTCATCTGTATATGCTGTAACTTCAAAATTACAATACTTCTCAAAATCATATCTATAATAATTTGTTCCGCATAATATCATAAACGAAAAGAAAACTATACTAAATACGCACAATACATTAATTATACCCTTACAAAAAATAAACCAAATATCTGATTTATTCTTTACTAAAGATTTAATAAAAAATATTATTGATACAATCACTAAAAGAGGTATCAACAATATTATTATCTCTGCTAATGAAAAAGGCAAAAATCCCGTTACAAATCCTATCGGTAACGAGATAATCTTATAAACCCCTCTTGCAAATACGTATTCTGCAATCCATGGACTTAACTTTACAATTAGTAATATAAATAATGTAATTGGAATTAACACTAATATTTTTACTCTTTTTAAATCAAGTAGTCTTTTTATCATAAGTCACCTTATTCGCATCCTCTTTGGATTCCACCACCAGTAAATAACCTTCTCTCACTCTTACAACTGCCGTTTCTTCAATAACTTCATTACTTACTCCTAATCTATATGTTTTAGAAGTATCAAAATCAAAATCTGTTAAAGGGTATGCAAATCCTTCCAAAAATATCCCTTTAGCACTTCCATCAAATTGAATAAGCGATACATATTCGCCATACAATTCATTTTTCTTAAACTCTGTGTTCCCTGATATAATATGGATTTTGTTAAGCTCAGTAATAATATATACTTTTACCCCTAACTCATATCCTCTTTTAAGTAAAAACATATTTGCAAAAGAATGGTCAAATCTACTACCTACTGCCCCTAATATGTCTATTTCATCAGGTTCATCCTTAATCGCTTCAAGAAATGCAGCTTCTGTGTCTGTATCATCCTTCATAGGGTTTAGTCTTACGACTTTAAATCCCTTAATCTCATATTGATGCAATAATTCAGGCGATACAGTATCAAAATCTCCCAGTATAATATCCGGCCTAATTTTCAAGTCCTCTACATACTTTAAGCCACCATCTGCAACTACTATTTTATCATACTTTTTATCTTTTATATATTCAATTGATGTGGTAATATCTACCTCTCCACCTGTAACAATAAGTACCCTACTTTTCATTAATGTTATACCAATTTACTCTCATCAATATCACTAAAGTCATATTCCTTAAATATTTCAATAAATCCTTTTATATTTTCAGTAACATCACCCTTATAAACTCCTGAGCCTGCAACTAAAATATTAGCACCTGCATCTATAACTGTTCTGGCATTTTCAACTGTGATTCCACCATCAACTTCTATTTCTACATCAAAACCACGCTCATCTATCATTCTGCGAAGTTCTATTATCTTCCTTGTCATACTTTGTATATACTTTTGTCCTCCAAATCCAGGATTTACAGTCATAACAAGTACCATATCTATATTTTCCAAAACAAAATCAAGCATACTAAGTGGTGTTGCCGGATTAAGCGCAACCCCTGCCTTACAGCCTAATTGTTTTATTCTGTCAATCGTAACATCTAATTGTGAACATGCTTCCGCATGAACAGTAATAATATCTGCCCCTGCTTCCTTATATTCCTTTAAATATCTCATCGGTTCCTGAACCATCAGATGTACATCAAATATCTTATCTGTACATTTTCTAATACTTTTAATCACATGCATACCAATAGACATACTCGGAACAAACATACCATCCATTACATCTAAATGGATATAGTCTGCTCCCGCTTTAACTACTGTATTAATTTCTTCGCCCAATTTCGAATAATCGGCTGCCAATATTGAAGGTGCTAACTTGAACATAATTTTATTCTCCAATCAAATAATGTTGTTAATACTTTCTACGGTTTTTAATCTCTTCATAAAAAACTAAATAATTATCGTATCTGGTTTTACTTATTTTACTATTTTCTAAGGCTTCTTTCACCTTACATTCTGGTTCATTGATATGAACACATCCCTTAAACTTACAGCTTCCTTCATAACTTGAAAACTCCGGAAAGAAATTCTTAAGTTCTTCCTTCTCAAAATCAACCACATACATTGAACTAAACCCCGGTGTATCCATCATATATGTATTGTTTTCAATATTAAAAATCTCTGAATGTCTTGTAGTATGCTTTCCACGCTCAATTTTTCTGCTTATAACTCCTGTTTCCATATTTGCATCAGGTTTTATAACATTTAGCATAGATGACTTACCTACACCAGATGGTCCAGCTAAAGCTGTTGTCTTTCCCTTTAAAACTTCTCTTATTTCCTCAAGACCTTGTCCATTATCATTACTTGTAAAAATAACTTTGTAACCTGCATTTACATATGTATCTCGAAGACTCAATGTTTCAGCTTCATCTACTAAATCCAGCTTATTAAAACAAATGACTGTTTCAATATTTTGAGTTTCCATCATGATAAGAAATCGATCCAATAAATTAAGATTAGGAACTGGACTTTTAAGTGCAAATACCACCAATGCTTGATCAATATTCGCTACTGCCGGTCTGATAAGCGAATTTTCTCTTTCGAAAATATCTACTATATTTCCTATATTACCAGACTCGTCGATAATATCAATCAAAACATTATCTCCAACCAATGGTTTAATATTTTTATATCTAAAAATACCCTTTGCCTTACACTCATATATTCCAGCTCCTACTACGTGAACGTAGTAGAAGCCGGCTATTCCTTTGATTATTTTTCCATTCATTCTTTTACCTATTGTGAAAATGCTACAGTATTCGTATAAACAAGCTCTTTCTTTTTATCAGACATTTTTCCTGACTCATAAGTAGTATATTCAAGCCAAATTTCAAGTGTTACATCTGAACCTGGCTTTGCAGGCTTTTTAATGGAGAACGAACTTTGTGACCATGATGGAATTGTTGTTTTTTCCAACTCATAAGGATCCGAAATTGATGATGTACCATTTGCTCCTATATAAGTAATTTTTGCAGAAAGAGTTCCAGTTTCAACTGTTACTGGGTTTCCATCAATATCCTCACCCATAGGAAGAGTTAAATCCGATTCTTTTATTAAACGAAATGAAGCTACTGGTTGTGCAGGAGTTGTTGATTCTGGTTCAGTAGGTTTTTCAGTAGGCTTAGTTCCCTTACTAATTACAACTCCTATTTCAGTACCTCTAGGAACTGTCTTATCTGATGCTATGTCTTGTGAGATAATCTTTCCACTTGCAACTGAATCATTATATTCTTCTTTTAACACTTTAAGTGTCAATCCAAGTTCTGTTAGTGCTGTCTTTGCTTCTGCCTGTGTTTTTCCCTTAATATCTATCATAACCACATCAGAAGTATCTGCTCCCTGACTTATATAAACTGTAATGTCATCTCCAGCCTTTGCTGCTGTTCCCTCCGATGGAACAGTCTTAATAACATGCTCTGCCTCTATTTCCTTATCAGTAGCATATTCATACTTAACAACAAACTTATACTCATCACCTGTAAGAAGTTGTGCTGCTTCTTCCTTTGTCTTATCCTTTACACTAGGAACTGTAACAGCCTTTGGTCCATCACTGATTACAACTTCTACTTTAGAATTCTTATCTACTATGTCTCCTGCATCCTTAGATTGTGATATTACTTTTCCCTTTGGAACTGTATTATCATTTACTCTTTCTGAGACCTTAAAACCAAGTGACTTATCGTTAAGCGCATCTTCTGCTTCTTTCTCTGTTAAGCCTACTACATTTGGAACAATAGTCTCTTTATCACTTAATGATGGATTTTCATTATTTGTCGTTGGATTTTCACCTTCATCCGAACCACAACCACCAAGAGATTTTGATACCAATAATGCCACAAGTATAATAACTACTATCAATGTAATAATACCACCAATAGCTATTACTTTATCAAGCTTTGGATTAACTGAATCTATATCATCGTCATTTCCAAATGCATCGTCATCATCTGTCAAATCATCAACATTCTCTAATGAACTTGTGTTATATTTATTATCTGCTTGATTAGCTTCTTTTCTGATTACAGATACCTCATCTTCTGAAATAAGTACAGTAGTACCGCCTATTGTATTAGGCACTAATTGTACAAAATCTTCATCAGGTGATACTAAAGATTTCTTCAAATCTGCTATCAAAGAAGAAACCTTAAGATATCTTCTCTCTGGTTTTTTCTGTGTACATTTTTCAATTATCTTTTCTACACTAATAGGTAAATCAGGTACTACTAGCTTTGGATTTGGAATTTCTTCATTCAAGTGCTGTAATGCTACGCTTACAGTAGAATCTCCCTCAAAAGGAACTTGACCTGTAATCATTTCATACAATGTAATACCCAATGAATAAATATCACTCTTTTCATCAATATATGCACCTTTTGCCTGCTCCGGTGAAATATAGTGTACTGAACCCATTGCATTTCCGTTTATTGTATTTGCTGATGCTGCCTTTGCAATACCGAAATCTGTAACCTTTACTTTGCCTTCTCTTGATATAATAATATTTTGAGGCTTAATATCACGATGAATAATATGATTATTATGAGCAGCTTCTATACCTTGTGCCACCTGCACTGCAATACTTACTGCCTCTTTTACTTGTAATTTGCCTTTTTTCTCAATATACTTTTTAAGTGTTATGCCCTCAATAAGCTCCATAACAATATAGTATATTCCGTTGTCATCTCCTACATCATAAACATTTACAATATTAGGATGAGTCAGACCTGCTGCTGATTGTGCCTCCACCCTAAACTTAGACACAAAACTCTTATCTTCGCAAAATTCCGGCTTAAGAACCTTCATTGCCACAAATCTATTAAGCTTATGACATTTAGCCTTATAGACATCTGACATTCCACCGGAACCGACCTTTTCAATTATTTCGTATCTGTCACTAATAAACATTCCTTTTCTAATCATGAATAAACCTACTCTTTCCTTCTTACTATATTTGAATTATAACTGATGTAATATTATCTTTTCCACCGTTTACATTAGCTTCATTTATCAATTGTTCAGCTATATCTTCCAACCTATCTTCTCTTGATACCAATAATTTTATATCTTCATCATCAAGCATATTTGTTAGACCGTCTGTACACATAAGTATTTTATCATTTTCTTTTATCTTTATATCAAAGTAATCTGCAAAAATATCCTTATCGACTCCTAAAGCCCTCGTCAATACATTTTTTCTGACATGATTTTTAGCGCTTTCCTTGTCAATCTTTCCAAGATTTACCATCTCCTCCACAAAAGAGTGGTCTCTTGTAATCTGACTCATATCCTCATTAAAAAGATAAAGTCTAGAATCCCCAATATTAGCTATGTACACTGTATCTTCAATTATAGTTGCCATTACCATAGTAGTCCCCATACCTTCCCAGTCAGGATTACTGGCGGCTTTTTCTATCAATGTGATATTAGCCTTTGTAATAGCCTCTTCCATCGCCGATACAACGTCTTTTTTTGACTGTTCTATAGATTCCAATACACATTCAACCGCTGTCTTAGATGCCACATCACCAGCCTTATGACCTCCCATTCCATCTGCAACGATAAATAAATTGGGGAGAGTTCCAATAGGTTCAACTGACACGTAAAAATAATCCTGATTCGTCTGTCTGTCTATGCCTACATCTGTTTTTCCAAATGCTATCATTTTTCTTCTCCCTTCTTATAGCTTCTTCTAAGTTGTCCACAGGCACCTTGTATATCTGCACCCATCTCTCTACGTATTGTAACATTTATACAGCATTTTTCAAGCTGATTTTTAAATTTTTCTATATCAATTTTTTGTGATTGCTTGAAATTACGCTCTTTTATAGGGTTTACAGGAATTAAATTTAAATGACAATTTATCCCCTTAACAAGCTCACCTAGTCTTTTTGCCTCCGATACATTATCATTTACTCCTGCCACCAAACTATATTCAAAAGTTATCCTTCTACCTGTTTTATCAAAATAGTATCTACACGCATCTAATATTTCTTCTATTGAATACTTTTTAGCTATTGGCATAAGCTCTTTTCTAGTTTCATCATCCGATGCATGCAGTGAAATTGCTAAGGTAACTTGTAATTTTTCTTCTGCTAATTTCTTTATTTCCGGAACCAAACCACATGTAGAAAGCGTTATATTTCTCTGACTGATATTCAGCCCTTTCTCATCTGTAATAATTTTAATAAACCTTAGTACATTTGAAAAATTATCAAAAGGCTCTCCACTTCCCATAAGAACTACATTAGAAACTCTCTCGCCGGTATCTTTTTGTATCCTATATACCTCATCTAACATCTCAGATGTTGTAAGATTTCGTTCCAAACCATCAAGCGTTGATGCACAAAACTTACAACCCATTCTACAACCTACCTGAGTTGATATACAAACTGAATTTCCATGCTTATACTTCATTAGTACACTTTCTATTACATTGCCATCTTCTAATTCATAAAGATACTTACAAGTACCATCAATCTTAGATTCTAGTATCTGCACAGGTTTAAGAGTAGTAATATAGCTTACTTTATCAAGCTTTTCTCTTAAATCCTTTGAAAGATTAGTCATATCATCGAAACTTGTTGCATTTTTTTCATGAATCCAACTATATAATTGTTTTGTTCTAAAAGTCTTTTCTGATAGTCCTTCCATAAAACTAGAAAGCTCTTCAAAATCCATTGACTTTATATCTGTTTTACTCATATTAAAATCCTTGCACATTCCTACAAAATTTGAAACTTACTTATAAAAAATCCATCTGTTTGATGTACTCCCATAAGCAATTGTACATATCCATCTTTAGCTGTATCTGTATCGACTATATTCTTCGGTATCTTCTCACTGATATCAACCGGTCTTAATCCAAACTTTTCTATCAGCCACTTAAAATTCTCTTCATTCTCTTGCTTATTAGTTGTACAGGTACTAAAAACTAAATAACCGCCTTTTTTTATGTACTTTACTGCATTTTCCAGAATACATCTTTGAATCCTTACTAATTCATCTTGTTTATCCTTTGTCATATTATATTTAATATCACTTTTTTTACCTATTACTCCAAGTCCGGAGCAAGGTAAATCAGCAATAACAATATCTGCTTTTTCTATCATATCCTCATCTAACAAGAATGCATCCTTTACAAGTGGAATTACATTCGTAACTCCCACCCTATTTATATTACTCTCAATAAGCGAAATCTTGTTTTCTGATATATCTCTTGCTTCAACAGTGCCCGTTCCCTTCATAAGCTCTGCAAGATGAATACTTTTTCCACCTGGAGCGGCACACATATCTATGCAGTAATCATTCTCTTTTGGCTCTGCTATATATGCTACTAACATTGAGCTAAAATCCTGAACGCTTATAAGTCCATCCTTAAATGCGTTAAGTTTGCCTATATAATCAATTCCACTTAAATACAATCCATTTTCATTATAAGGAGTGGATTGAACTTCGACACCTTCATCCTCAAGTTTCTTAGTGATTTGCTCCACACTAAAATCCTTTGTATTACACCTTACTGTTATTCTAAAATCATGTTCCAATGTAGCTTTTGCCATTCTCGAAGCATACTCGACACCATATTGAAAAATCCACTGCTCTATTATCCATAAAGGAATGGAATACACAATAGACAAATACGTCGGCAAATCTTTAGATGCATCAGGATACTTTATTTCTTCTAGATTTCTATTAATATTTCTAAGTACTCCATTTACAAAACCTTTTAACTGCCCAAAACCTCTCTTTGTGGCTAGTTTTACAGCTTCATTGCATGCAGCTGCATTTGGAACACTATCCATATACAAAAACTGATAAACTGACATTCTTAATATATTTCTTATTAAAGGCTTCATTTTTTTTACTTTAACACTTGAAAATTGGTCAATAATATAATCAAGTAATATTAAATTTTCTATTGTTCCTTCAGTTAGTCTTGTTATAAATGCTCTTTCTGTCTTATCTAAATACTGATACTTCTTAAGCATATTATTAATGGATACATGGCTAAACATACCTTTTTCAACTATATCCACCAATAAATCCAAAACTAATTCTCTATCATTAACTGTACCTGACACTTATTGCCTCCTAATCGCGTCTGCTATTTGCTATCATTATCAATCTTACCAGCTGTAAAATCGCCGTAGCTGCTGCCGCAACATAAGTCATCGCTGCCGCACTCAATACTTTTTTACTTTGTTTTACTTCACCTGAACCTAAAATACCATTTTGCTCAAGCAATACTAATGCTCTACTTGATGCGTTAAACTCAACCGGAAGTGTAACAAGTTGAAATAAAACAGCTATACTAAATGCTATAAGTCCTACTGTGATTAATAAGCTTCCTGAACTGCTTGAAAACAATAACCCTAGTATAACCAATATATATCCAAAATGTGAACCTATATTTGCCACCGGAACAAGAGTACTTCTAATGCGAAGCGGAGCATATCCCTTTGCATGTTGAATCGCATGACCACACTCATGTGCCGCTACTCCGATAGCCGCTACCGACTGATTATTATATGTTGAATCTGAAAGTCTTAGAACCTTGCCTCTTGGATCATAATGATCTGAAAGTTTTCCTGAAACATG
>JAVBUL010000080.1:0-17078 GCA_031555415.1 Lachnospiraceae bacterium
ATATATTATCTTGCAAGGATGTTATATGCAGGAGAAAATGTAATGTTTATAGCGAGAAGAGTAATGATATGTGCAGCGGAGGATGTGGGAAACGCAGATCCAAACGCATTGATAATAGCGCAAGCGGCAGCAAATGCAGTGCATCAAGTAGGTATGCCGGAAGCTAGAATTATTTTGGCACAAGCAGTATCATATGTTGCATGTGCTCCAAAGAGTAATGCAGCATATTTGGCTATAAATAAAGCGTTAGCGGCGATTGAAAGTGGAAATACACCAAAGGTACCGGCTCATCTTATGGATGCTAGTTATAAGGGCGCAGAAAAGCTTGGTCATGGATTAGATTATAAATATGCCCATGATTATAAAAATCATTACGTGAAGCATCAGTATCTGCCTGATGGTTTAGAGGACTTGAAATTATATGAGCCTACAGAAAATGGATACGAAAAGACTATTAAAGAACATTTAGAGAGAATAAGAAACGAGGAATTGTAGTAACTATGAAAGAACTAATTGATAAACTTTCTTTAGGGATAATTGAATATGAGTCTCCGACTATGCAAGTGAGTGTTTCAAAGATAGAAATATCTGCAAATGCAAACGCTAGTTTTGAAGGCAGCTTTGATATTTTTTGTAGCAATGACAAAGAATTAAAAGGTTTGATATACTCGACAGATAAAAGATTTGTTATTAAGAACGATAATTTCATAGGTAAAAAAAATACAATAAATTATATTGTTGATACAGAGTGTTCAAAAGAAGGCGAAGTAATAGAAGGATTAATAAGTATCGTATGTAATGGTGGAGAAGTTTCGATTCCTTTTAGTGTAAGTGTAGACTCATCATGTGTGGACACTACAGTGGGAAATGTAAAAAATTTATTTCATTTTACAAATCTTGTTCAAATGAGTTATGATGAAGCCTTTAACCTCTTTTGCTCGGATAGGTTTGCAAAAACATTCTTAGAAAATGATATTACTCTATTGGCAGTATATGAAGGTCTTCTAAAATCAAAAAATAAAAATCTTGCAATGGAAGAATTTTTAGTTGCAGCGAATAAAAAAAATACAGTAAGTATAAACCTATCATCATATGGAAAGGATTATGGAAAACTTTACGAAAACTATGGAGATACTATTATAATAACCAAGGAAAATTGGGGTTATGTACATATTGACATAGAAGTATTTGGTGATTTTATTCATATTGAGAAATCAGCGTTGACAAGTGGAGAGTTTGCAGGTAGTAACTATGAACTGGGATATTACATAGATATAGACAAGCTTACAGCGGGTATAAATTTTGGAAGAATACGATTTAAAACGGTTCATCAGACAATAGATTATGGTGTAAAGATTGACAATACTAATATTATTAATACTAATATTATTAATAATAATATTACTAATAGTAAAGATTTAATAGAGCAAAAAAAGGCAATGGTGAAATTATACAAGCATTACCTTGATTTTCGTATGAAGAAAATTAATGTTTCAAAATGGGCAGAAGAATCAAATTATGTAATTGAAAGGGTTAGGGGAATAGATGATAAAAATATTTTCTTGAAGCTTATTCAAGCACAGATTCTAATAACAATGGGAAAAGATAGTGATGGTTCATGGCTTCTTGAAAATGTAGCAGAGGAATTAATAGAAAAAAGAAACACAGAAGTTTTTCTATATAGTTTTTATTTATATGTTAGGACGATACAAAAACGAGATGATGAATTTACAGCCGAGACCATAAAGAAGGTTAGAGAATACTATGATAATGGAAATGATAACTGGAGATTATTATGGATTCTAATGTATATGGATGAAAGCTATGATAATAATATAAGTCTTAAATTATTAAGAATAAAAGAGCAGTATGAAAAAGGTATGAGGAGTCCATTTATGTACTTTGAGGCTCTTGCATGTTTTAATACGGTGCCACAGCTACTGAGAGTAATGGATGATTTTGAAATTCAAGTACTAAATTTTGGTTCAAAGAAAAAAAACATATCAAAGCAGCTTTCTATGCAAATTTGCGAGGTTTGCACATCAGTACGTAAGTTTAATAAGATTTTATTTAATATACTCACTAGTATTTATAATGACTTACAAAGTAAAGAAATAATAACAGCTATATGCAGCATGCTTATTAAGGCAAATAAAACTGATAATGAATATTTTAGATGGTATGAAGAAGGGATAAATAAAGAGTTAAAAATTACAAGTTTATATGAATATTATATTTATTCGATGGATGAGGAATACAGTGGAGATATTCCACAAATTGCACTTATGTATTTTGCATACAATAATAATCTTGTAAATGAAAAAATTGATCTTCTATATGAAAACATTATACTAAATAAAGAAAAGCTGGATTCACTATACAATACATGCCATGTGCAGATAGAAAAATATGCAGCATTATGCATGCTTAAGGGTATTATGAATAGGCATTTAGTTACTATTTATAAAGAGGTTATGACAACGTCAATGATTGGTCCTGAACTTGCAGAACAATTGCCGGGAATACTAAATACATATGAAATAAAGTGTAAAAACAAAAATATATCAAGAGTGATAGTTATTCATAAGGAAACAAAAAAGCAAGAAGAGTATCCTGTTATTAAAGGTAAAGCATATGTAAGAATTTATACTGAGGATGCAGCAGTATTGTTTGAAGATATACATGGAAACAGATTTTTAAAGTCGGTAGAGCATACAATGGAAAAACTCATGGATATGGAGGATTATTTAAAGTTATGTTGTGAAATCTCACTTGCGGATAATGGCCTTATTCTTCATGTTGCAGATAGATATTTAAAATATAAGAAGGAACCTGAAAAGGCTATAAGTATGTTGAAATATATTTCAAGTATGGAGGATGTAAGAGAGGAATATATTCAAATCATAAATGATGAGATAATAGATTATCACTCAAAAAATTACGATAATGATAATTTAGATGATTATATCATTAGCTTAGATTGCGATAAGCTTGATAGTGAAATTAGAAAAAAACTTATAGAACTGACTATTATAAGAGGACTCTATAAAAGGGCATATGAATTAATAGGGAAATATAGCGTAAAGGGGCTTGAGTCAAGAAGAGTTCTAAAATGTGTTTCAAAGCTTATTGAAGCAAGTGATTTAGAAAATGATGAATTACTACTTAATATGGCTATGTATGCATTTAGAAAAGGTAAGTATAATGAAACCATTTTGGGATATTTAAGTTTATTTTTTAATGGCTCAACAAAGGAAATGCTTGAAATTTGGAAGGCAAGCGTGGACTTTAATTATGAAAGTAGAGAAATTGAAGAAAGATTAATTGCACAAATACTATTTTCAGGTGAGTATGCACTGAATTTAGGAAGTGTATATGAATCATATTGCAGAAAAGGTGCATTGTCAAAGATTAAAAGAGCCTATTTGTTTGCAAAATCATATGACTATTTTGTAAAGGAAAAGGTTATTGATGAAAGTGTTTTTACAAACATTGAGATTGAATATCAAAATGACTATGAGTTTCATGATGTCTGCAAGATGGCGTATCTAAAATATAAGAGTACAGTGGCAAATCTTAGTGAAATACAAATACAGATGTGCAGAGATTTTGTTCTTGAGTTATGTAAAAGAAATAAATGCTTTGACATATATAAAAACTATAAGAGGTTTTTTAGATTACCAGAACTGGTGATTGACAAAACAATAGTAGAATATAGAACAAATCCTAAAAACAGAGTTTTTATTCACTATATGTTAGAAAAGGAAATTAGCGATAAAGATTCATATGCTGTAGCAGAGATGACAGATATTGTGAATGGTGTATTTGTATATTCATTTATTTTATTTTATGGTGAGCACCTTCAGTATTATATTACTGAAGAGATAGAAAATGAAGAAGTAGTTACAGAAAGTAATACATTATCTTTAAGTGATACAAGTATATCTTCTGAAAATACATATTATGGATTGTTAAATGATATGATGATTTGCAGGGAGATGCACGAAGAAAAAACATTGGAAGATATAGCAGATGATTATCTTATACAAAAGAACTTAGTTGAACGCATATTCACTGTATAATATTTGGAAAGGGTTAGTACCAGAATGAGTAATGATAGCAAAGATAATAATATATATGAGCAAACAAAGGATGAAGTATATGTTGTAGGAATAGATTTTTCTGAAGACTATGTTCAAATAAGCTATATGCCAGTGACACAGCATGAGCCTATATCGATGAGTACAAGTCCCGATGAAAAAAAATATCTAATACCGACTGTATTGTACAGAAATCCAAGTACAAAAGAATGGTCTATAGGAGATAGAGCATTGTTTGATAGCTTTGGAGATAGTGATTCAGAACAAAATATTGTAAGAAATGTTTATAATACGGTGATTTCTAAGGAGTTTGTAAATGTAAATGGAAGTATGATATCACATGAGCAGTTGTATAAATATTTTTTAAAAAGTTTAATCGCATTGTTTAAGGATATAGTCGGAGCCAGTGAGATTTCTAACATCTCTATGACTGTAGAAAAATTAGATATTTCATTTATAAATTTGACAAGAGAAATTTTTGAAGAAATGGGTTTTGATAAAACAAAAGTAAGAGTTATAAGTCACGCAGAGTCATTTATATACTATGTAATTAATCAAAAGAAGGAATTATGGGTAAATGATGTTGCATTATTTGATTTTACAAAGGAGCATTTTATTTATAGAAGGATTAACGATATAAAAATAAAGAATCCGAATATTCTATCTGTTACAGAGTACGATTTGTCAAATGAAATAAACTATTCGATGTTAGAGACAGAAAGTGGAAGAATAAAAGCAGATAAAAAGCTGTTAGAGTTTGTACAACAAGAATTAAAAAAACATATCGTGTGTACAGCCTTTCTAACAGGAGTAGGTTTTTATGATGATTGGGCATCTGAATCTATATCAGAGATATGCACTAAAAGAAGGATTTTTAAAGGCTATAATTTATTTGTAAAAGGTGCATGTTATTCATCTATGAAGAAGTATAATAACATAACAGATGTGAAGCATATATTTTGGTGTAAGGGAAGAACAAAGGCAAGTGTAGGTTTGCTAATTGATAATAATGGAAGAAATATGGTTATAGTGCTTTCAAAAGCCGGTACTAATTGGTATGAGGCAGGCGCAGTTACAGAATGTATATTAGATAATATTGATAGAGTTCAATTAGTAGTGACATTGCAAATGGAAAATATATCAAAAAATATAATAGTTGATGTCAGTGATTTTCCAAGCAGACCAAATAAGACGACCAGAATACAATTATCATTAGCATATAAAGATGATGATACATTTGAAATAGTAGTTAAGGATATGGGATTTGGAGAGTTTTTTAAATCCTCAGGGAAAATAGTTAAAAAGGCTATAAAAGTAAGCGAATTATTCTAACAGAAAGGGAATATAGGGGTATAAGCATGAGCAGACTTATATTATGTGGCATAACAGCAAAACATCCTTTATATATAGATGGACTTGATATAAATATATATACAATGGAAGAACTTTGTTACTATTTATATAATAATATATATATGGTAGGTCAAGAGTTTTTTACAGAAAATCTCATTGATTTTGTAGAAAATGAACTAGGTTTGAAAGCAGTAGCGATGAAACTTAGATATGATATGGACAAGAATAAATCATATACGGTTATGATTAATGACATATTAGAAGGAAGTTCATATTATCTATTAGAAGAAAGAGAAGCTATAGAGAGTGAACTTAAAAAACTTAGTACAAAAACACCCGCAGAACGTATAAAATCAAGAGCTGATGCGTTAGTGGAAAGTAAGAAATATGGAAGTGCATTGAAAACGTACAGAAGTATTTTAGAGAAAAAAGATATTGATGTTCCGGCTAGTCTATTAGCAGATGTATGGAATAATATGGGTATTATTTTTGCTAGAAAGTTTATGTATACAGATGCAGTATCATGTTTTGAAATGGCATATGATATAGAAAGAAAAGAAAAGTATAAGAAAAATCTTATATATAGTATAGTTTTGATGGAGGTAGGAGAAACTAGAGAAAAGTATATGAGAAACGTTATGGATAGGCATAAAGTAACAGAAGAAGAAATAAAAATAGCCGAAAAACAGATTGAATCAGAAATGGAAGGCGTTCTAAGTGATAAGGAAGTTAGAGAAACATTATCTATGCTATCATATGGAGATAAGAAAGATATGAATACATATTATGAGCAAGTGGATGAAATATTAGAAAGCTGGAAAATGCAATATAGAGAACAGATACAGTGATTAAGCGGAAAGGTAATAAGAGTAGATGAAATTCTTTTCTAAAAAAAAGTCAAAAGAAGACGAGGCTGCTTCAAATATAGGATTTGACGAGACAAAAGATGATGTAAATGAAAATCTAGCAAGTGAAACCTATATCATGCGTACACGAGAGCAAAAAATTCAATATGCAGAAAACTGTTGTGAGCAAATGGTTATGTGTACTAAGCGGATTGAAGAATTAAAAAAAGAATATAGCGCAGTAAATCATTATTTGAGTGATATTCAAACAATATCTTCAGTTGAAGGTGCTACTAGGGAAAAACTTTTTTATGAGGCAAATAGGATATCAACGCTAAAAAATGATAAAAATCAATATAAAAACTATACATCAAAGATACCAAGCAAAAAGTATGAGTATATAAATAGCAAGGAAAAAGAATTACCTGAAATTTTAAAATCACTTAAAGAAGATGAAGATGATTATCGAACTTTAAAGTCAGATATCCATAATATAAAGGGTGAGCAAGCAGCACTTAAGTATGAACATAAGGAATATATCGGCAGATTAAATAGACTTAGAAGTTTTTTGAAATTAGCAATTGTTGTTGTGGCAGTAGTTTTAGGTGGATTAATATATGGTCAGTCACAAGGGGAATATGACTATACAATAGGCTTTTACATTACAGTATTGTGCGCAATGTTAGTTGGAGCAATTATGTTAGTGATGTATCAAGTGACACAGCGTGACTTAAAAGTAACAGAGCTTAAGATGAACAAAGCAATAGGACTTTTAAATAAATATACTTTGAGGTATGTAAATCTAAAAAATAGGCTTGATTATTCATATGAAGTACATGGTGTTCATAGTTCATATGAGCTTAATAGCCTTTGGGGGGCATATATTAATGCAAAGAAAGAGCAAGAAGCGTATTTTAGGATGTCTGATCAATTATATAAATCAATGGAGAACTTTAATAGTATTATAGATTCTCTGAAATTATATGATGATTCAGTTTGGAGTGGGAGACCGGAAGCGTTATTAGATAACACGCAAATGGCACAACTAAAGGACAATCTTAACGGACGTAGGGAACGACTAAAAAAGTCAATTGATTATAACAATGAATTGATAGAAAGGGCAAAGGTGAATATAAAGACATTAATTGAAAAGGAACCGGAGTTAGCAAATGACATTATTTACATCGTAGATAAAAAATCTAAGATGGAGGACTAGTTTTGTATTTATTTCAGTACAAAGTAGGAGTGTACTTAATTAAGTACAAGAAGCTATTGACTTGTATACAAGATTTTTCATATAATGTGGTTTGAAAAGTAATGATTACAGACAGTTTATTAGGAGGTCATATTAATGAGTAAAGTAATGCAACCGGAATGGAACGGTTTTGTTTCAGGAAAATGGGTAGGAGAAGTAAATTTAAGAGATTTTATCCAGAAAAACTATACACCATATGATGGAACAAATGAGTTCTTAGCAGGACCAACTGAGGCTACATCAAAATTATGGGAAGAAGTATTAGAACTATCAAAAAAAGAGCGCGAAAATGGTGGAGTACTAGATATGGAAACATCTATTCCATCAACGCTTACATCTTATGGTTCAGCATATATAGATGAAGAAAAGGAAACGATTGTAGGTTTACAAACAGACAAGCCTTTAAAAAGAGCATTTATGCCTTTTGGTGGTGTACGTACAGCAGCAAGTGCTTGTAAGGCTTATGGTTTTGAGCCAGACAGCGAAACAGTAAGAATATTTACAGATTACAGAAAAACACATAACCAGGCTGTATTTGATATTTATACACCGGAGATGAAGAAAGCTAGACATGCACATATTATCACAGGTCTTCCGGATGCTTACGGAAGAGGACGTATAATCGGTGACTACAGAAGAGTTGCATTATACGGAATAGATTTCCTTATTCAGGATAAGAAAAATCAGTTAAGTTCAGTTAACGGAAGAATGACAGGCGAAATCATTAGATTACGTGAGGAACTTGCTGAACAGATTAGAGCATTAGGTGAATTAAAGCAAATGGCTGCTCTTTACGGATTTGATATTTCAAAGCCAGCTAAAGATATTAAAGAAGCTATTCAGTGGTTATATTTCGGTTATTTAGGAGCTGTTAAGGAGCAAAATGGTGCAGCTATGTCACTTGGACGTACTTCAACATTCCTTGATATTTATTCAGAAAGAGATATAGCAGCAGGATTATATACAGAGTCAGAAGTTCAGGAAATGGTTGACCATTTTATTATGAAGTTAAGAATGGTAAGATTCGCAAGAATTCCAGAGTACAATGCATTATTTGCAGGAGATCCTACATGGGTTACAGAGTCACTTGGTGGAATGGGTATTGACGGAAGACATATGGTTACAAAGATGTCATACAGATACTTACACACATTAGATAACTTAGGAACATCTCCGGAACCAAACATGACAGTTCTTTGGTCAACAAAGCTTCCAAGTAACTGGAAACAATATTGTGCAGAAATGTCTATTAAGTCATCAGCTATTCAGTATGAAAATGATGATATGATGAGAGTAACACATGGCGATGATTATGCAATAGCTTGTTGTGTATCATCAATGAGAATAGGTAAAGAAATGCAGTTCTTCGGAGCTAGAGCAAACCTTGCAAAATGTTTATTATATGCTATAAACGGCGGTGTTGATGAGAAGTTATTTGAGCAAATAGGACCAAAGTATCAAGCAATTTCTTCAGAATACTTAGATTATGATGAAGTAATGGAAAAATATGTAGATATGATGGCTTGGTTAGCTGGATTATATGTTGAAACTTTAAATGTAATTCATTACTGCCATGACAAATATTGCTATGAAAAAATTCAGATGGCTCTTCATGATAAGAATGTAAAGAGATGGTTTGCTACAGGTATTGCAGGACTTTCAGTAGTAGCAGATTCATTAAGCGCTATTAAATATGCTAAGGTTAAGACAATTAGAAATGAAGCAGGTGTAGTAGTTGATTATGAAGTAGAGGGAGATTTCCCTAAATATGGTAATAACGATGATAGAGTAGATGATATTGCAGTAGAAATAGTATCAAAGTTCATGTCATTGGTTAGAGATCATCACACATACAGAAATTCATTCCCTACAACATCAATTCTTACAATTACATCAAATGTATCTTATGGTAACAATACAGGTTCAACACCTGATGGAAGAAAAGCAGGAATTCCACTTGCACCGGGAGCAAACCCAATGCATGGTCGTGATGAAAACGGAGCATTAGCATCACTTGCATCAGTAGCTAAGCTTCCATTTAAAGATGCACAGGATGGTATTTCAAATACATTTACAATTTTACCTGATGCACTTGGAAAAGGCACTTTATTCGTAAATGACATTGATGTTGATATTGAGTTAACACCAGAACAATTGGCAGAATTAGAAAATGGATGCGGATGTGGTCCGGATCAAGCATGTAACATTCCAAACTTGGAACAAATTTAGTTGTATTGTATTGAGGATAGGTATATTCTCAGAATGGAGGAAATTATGGCAGCAGCAGTAACAGTAACAGACGCTCAGAAGAATAATCTAATATCATTATTAGATGGTTATGTGGAACAAGGTGGTCATCACTTAAATGTAAATGTACTTGTAAAAGAAACATTACTTGATGCACAAGCACATCCAGAAAATTATCCACAGCTTACAATTCGTGTATCAGGATATGCTGTAAACTTTATAAAATTAACAAAAGAACAGCAGGATGACGTTATTTCACGTACATTCCACAGCGGAATATAAAAAGTTTGCTAAGCGGACTTTAATAGATATTGTTAATAAAAGGTTGACCTTAAGTGGTCAGCCTTTTATAATAAATGGAGAAGTATAAGAAATTAAGAAGGAGAGTATTGGTGTGTTTATTTTATTTGGGGTTTTATCAGCTTTATGCTTTATTTATTATTTAATAATAGTTACGTACGCAGGATTAGGAGCAGCTTTTTCATGGTTTTGGTTAATGGCAGGAGTAGGTTTCGCAGGATTAGGCATACTATTTTTTATAGATAGAAGGATACATTTTATAGAAAAAGTAAATAAAGTAGTTTTAGGTAGTATACTGGGTGTTATAGCAATAGGTATTATTATCTTTTCTATATTATTAGGATGTGTTATAAGCGGTATGACATCAAAGCCAAGTGCGGATGCAGATTATATTATTGTTTTAGGTGCACAGATTAAAGGTGAACGAATAACAAAACCTTTGGCTAAAAGATTGGAAGCGGCATATGATTATGCTATGGAAAATGAAAAAGTTATGATAATAGTTTCAGGTGGAAAAGGAGATGGTGAAGACATCTCAGAAGCTGAAGCAATGAAGAAATATCTGATAGAAAAAGGTATATCAAATGATAGAATTTTAATGGAAGATGAATCTAGAAATACTTACCAAAATATAAAATATAGTTATGAAATAATATGTGAAAGGAACGATGAAAAGGCAAATGTCCTTATATGTTCTAATAATTTTCATATATTCAGAGCTGTAAAGCTGGGGCAGAGTGCAGGTATTGAAAATGTAGAAGGTTTGGCAGCCGAAAGTGATAATAGATTATTATTAAGTTATATGGTACGTGAATGTGTAGGATTGTTAAAGGAATTAGCAACAGGAAATATTCATTAGAGAAAAAAATGTTCAATGCATTTTTAAGGAGTGATTAAGCATGGAAGGATATATTCATTCAATAGAAACATTTGGGACAGTAGATGGTCCGGGAATAAGATATGTAGTATTTGTTCAGGGATGTCCGATGAGATGTCAGTATTGTCATAATCCGGATACATGGGAGCCAAGTATCGGAAATAAAAAAAGTACAGATGAAATTTTAGCAGATTATGAAAAATATCGCCCATATCTAAGAGGGGGTGGTCTCACTGTAACAGGTGGAGAACCACTTTTGCAAATAGAATTTGTTACGGAGCTTTTTAAAAAGGCAAAACAATTAAAGATTCATACATGCTTAGATACATCAGGTATAACATTTAATAGAGAGAATACAGAGCATCTTGAAAAGATAAAAGAGCTTTTAAAATATACTGATTTAATTATGCTGGATATAAAACACATAGATGATTTGGAGCATAAAAAATTAACAAAACATTCTAATAAAAATATACTCGATTTTGCAAGATTTCTGTCAGAAAATGACTTTCCGGTGTGGATTAGGCATGTTACTGTGCCTGGTATAACCTATGTAAAAGAGTACTTACAGCAACTTGGTGAATTTCTTGCAGAATTAAAAAACATTAAAGCATTGGATGTATTACCATATCATACAATGGGTGTTTCGAAGTATGAAAGTTTAGGAATGGAATATGAGTTAAAAGGAGTAGAAGCATTAACTAAAGAGGATGCAACTGCTGCAAGAAATTTAATTTTATATTCTATGAGAAAAAAAAGGCAAGAAATGAATAATTAAATAGAAAATCCTTATAATAACAGCGAAGACTTTTAAAATAGAATGAAAGGAATCGCTATTATTTTATGCAAGTATCAAAAAAAATCTGGGCATTTGTGGCAATTACTGTAACAGTACTGCTTATTGTGTTGTTATGTTATCTAAATTCAGTTAGTGAGGTAAAAACAATAACGGAAGGAGTGTTAATATAATGCAGGATACAGTCTATTTAAGAATTGACCAAAGTAAGAAAATTACCAAAGATGATATTACTGTAAAGGATGTAGCTACAATAAGCTGCACCGATGAAAAGCTAAAAAACAGGATAAATGCAATAAAGCTATATAGTTTTGCGGGAAAGACACAGACTAGGATAATAATATCTTCATTGAAGATAATAGATGAAATACAAAAGGAATTGCCGGGTATATCTTTGACGCCACTTGGTGAAACAGATATATTAATTGAACTAAATATAAAGAAAAATCCATCGTTATGGATGATTTACACAAAAGTTGCATTGATATGTTTGATAGTATTTTTCGGTGCAGCTTTTACTATTATGGCATTTAATATGGATGTAGCGGTACATGATGTTTTTGAAATGTTTTATGAGCAAGTAATGGGAAAAGAAAGTGATGGATTTACCATACTTGAATTTACTTATTCATTGGGACTGGCTATAGGAATTTTAGTATTCTACAACCATTTCGGAGCTAAAAGGCTTAGTAAGGACCCAACACCTATTGAGGTTGAAATGAGAAGCTATGAGCAGGAAATTAATAGTACGCTGATAAGTGGAGTTAAGCGTAAGGGGGGACATATAGATGTTGATTAAGTATCTTATCCTTGCAATTGCAGGTCTTTCAGCAGGGACATTGGTTGCAGGCGGTGTATTTGCCCTTATAACAACCATTGGTGTTATTCCAAGACTTGCAGGGAAAACTCACACTGGAGAATATGTAAAAACTTATGAAAGTTCTGTACTGCTTGGAGGTGTTCTTGGAAATATTGTAATGACATATGAATTAAGCATACATTTTACAGTAGTATTTTTGGGAGTATTTGGATTATTTGCAGGAATTTTTGTAGGGTGTTTGGCAACGTCATTAGCAGAAAGCCTTAACACAACCGCAGTATTTTCTAGAAGAGTAACTCTTCATAGAGGTATGGGAGCTATAATTTCTTGTTTGGCTATAGGTAAATTAATAGGTTCAATGATGTTCTTTTATTTGAAATGGTATTAGAAGTGCATTTGCATTTGATTGAGAGGAGATTATAAATATGGGAGCAATAGATGAAAAAAAGAAGAAGGAATATGAAGCTTATGTTAAGGAAGTTACACCAACAACATGTTTATGGAAAAACATGCTAAATGCATTCATTATCGGTGGTCTTATATGTACTTTAGGACAAGTACTTATTAATATTTTTATAGATGCAGGTATAAGTGCAGAGAATTCAGCTAGCTATGAAACAATTATATTGGTAGGATTATCAGCACTTACAACAGGTTTGGGACTATACCCTACGCTTGCAAAATATGGTGGTGCGGGAACATTGGTACCGATAACAGGCTTTGCTAACTCAGTTGCATCACCTGCAATAGAGTTTAAAAAGGAAGGTCATATATTTGGTATAGGTTGTAGGATATTTACAATAGCAGGACCTGTAATATTGTTTGGTATTTTTACAAGCTGGGTTTTAGGAATTGCATATTGGTTACTCTCAAAATAGAAAGGGGCATAAAGAATGATATTAGGAAAGGCAAGTATAAAATTTGATGAGGCTCCTTATATACAAGGATATGCTTCAGTGGTGGGAAAAAAGGAAAGTGAAGGTCCTTTGGGAAATTTGTTTGATGTGGTTGTTGAAGATCCAATGTTTGGGGGAGATAGCTGGGAGGATGCTGAGAGTAAACTTCAGGCACAGATTGCTCACCATGCAATAATTAATGCTGGAATAAAAACATCTGATGTGAGATATGTATTTGCAGGTGACCTTCTTGGGCAGCTTATTGCAACTACATTTGGTTTAAAAGATTTAAATATACCAATGTTTGGTTTATATGGTGCATGTTCAACAATGGCAGAATCAATATCACTTGGAGCAATGAGTGTAGCAGGTGGATTTTCAGAATGTTCATTATGTCTTACTTCAAGTCATTTTGCAAGTGCAGAAAAAACTTTTAGATTTCCATTAGGATATGGAAATCAAAGAAAATATTCAGCAACTTGGACAGTTACCGGCGGAGGTGGAGTAATACTTGGTAAGCAAAGAAGTAAGGTTAGGGTATCAGGTATAACAACAGGAAAGATAGTTGATTATGGAATAAAGGATAAAGAAAATATGGGAGCGTGTATGGCACCTGCGGCGGCAGACACAATCTCTCAGCATTTTATAGATTTTAGCACAACACCTGATGATTACGATAAAATTATTACAGGTGATTTAGGATATATTGGTCAGACTATTCTTATTGATTTAATGGAAGAAAAAGGATATAAGATTAAAGACAAGCATATGGATTGTGGTATTGAAATTTTTAATTCAGAAACACAGGATACTCATGCCGGAGCAAGTGGCTGCGGTTGTGCAGGTTCAGTGCTTTGCAGCTATATACTAAAACAACTTACTAATGGAGCATGGAAGAAGGTATTATTTGTGCCTACAGGGGCATTATTTTCACCGGTAACGTCAAATGAGGGAAATAGTATACCCGGCATTGCTCATGGAGTAGTTTTGGAGAATTGCGAGTAGAAAATATAGAAAGGAGAAAATGTAAAAAATGGATTATTTATTAGCATTTTTAGTAGGTGGTGCAATATGTGCCATAGTTCAGATATTTATTGATAAAACAAAGCTTATGCCGGGTAGAATAATGGTAGGTCTAGTGGTAATAGGTGCAATACTTGGAGCTTTTGGAATTTATCAGCCATTGATAGATTTTGCAGGAGCAGGAGCAAGTGTTCCGTTGTTAAGTTTTGGAAATACACTCTTTAAAGGTGTAAAAGAAGCGATAGATGAGAGTGGTTTTTTAGGGTTGTTTTTAGGCGGATTAAAGGCTGGAGCAGTCGGGATAACATCAGCATTAGTATTTGGATATATAGTAGCATTAGTGTTTAATCCTAAAATGAAACAGTAAAATTAAAAAAGGTTCAGATTTCAAAATAACATCCACTTTTTAACTAACACATCCATTTTTGTCGGAAAATTAGAAAAGTGGATGTTTTTTTGCAAAAGTGGAAGTTAATTTCTCAAAGTAAGTTCTAAATTTTTTTAAGGAGGGGTGGAAGTTAAATTGAATAATAACTTTAACTTTTTTAAAAATATTTTGATATATTACGGAGTGCATATGGAGTGCAGCGACTGATATAATATAAAAAAAACATTATGGAGGAAAAATTAATGAAAAAGACATTAAGAAAAATTATTACCTGTCTACTTACAATAATTATAGTAGTAGGTACATTTTCTGCATTAGATACTAAGGTATATGAAGATGGAGCAGCTAAAAAGGTGTTACTATGGTCATTAAACATGGACAGTGATAAAATGACTGATTGGACAGCTTATTGTGCACAATCATTAGAAGACTTGTATTCTGATAATGACATTGACAAGGATAATGAACTTACAAATACTGACCATTTTACAGGAAACGAAGATTTATCAGAGTATGGATTGATATGGATAATATTTCTAGGTGAAGAATTGAATGAAAATGATATTACTGTATTAAGTAACTATCTTGAGGCTGGTGGACGTATTATTATGCAAGGAGAGGTAGACGGGTATGCAGGTACTGAGAATTCTCATCTTTCACAGGCAGCAACAGCATTAGGAGGTGGATTTACTATTGCAAATGAAGGTAGTAGTGATACTACAGGTGTTATTAATCCATTATCATCTCTAGCTAATATGGAAGATAGTGAAGCTACAGAAATTAATCCTATAGCGCTTGCAAGAATTGATTATGAAGCTCCTGCTGTTTGGGTTGCTAAAACAAGTGATGATGTTGTATTTATTGTAGATCAGGCAGTAGGAAAAGGTCGACTTACTGTTATGTCAGATATTAATTTTTTTGATCATACTCGTATGAATGAGAGTGCAAAAAATTTATTATTAAATTTCTTCACAGATTCAGTAGCGAATATGGAAATAGTAACAAATGGTGGAAATCCTAATGACAATTTTGGAAATCCACAAACTCCTGTAATAACTACAGATTTAAGTCAAACAGAAGTGATTTATAATCAAAATGATACAGCAACAGCGCTTGATGCAACATCAACAGTAACTGATGGAGGAACAATTACATATCAATGGTATAAAAGCTTACAAAATATTGATGAAGGTGGAATGCTTTTGATTGGTGAAACAAATGCAACTTATACACCATCAACATTAACAGTAGGTACAGCATATTATTATTGTGTAATAACAAATACATTGGGAGAATTAACTTCATTTAATGTAAGTAGTGTTGCAAAAATTACAGTTAATGAAAATAACAACGGTAATAACGGAAATAATGGTAATAACGGAAACAACGGAAACAATAATCCGAATAACCCTCCTACAGGTGACAGTACTAATGTAATTCTTTTAGGTTCGTTATTAGCGGCAGCAGGTTTAACTATTTTACTAACAAGCAAAAGAAAAACTGCAAATAATGTAAAGTAAATATGAATTAATATAGAATGAGCTGGTAGATATTATCTATCAGCTTTTTTGTTTACAAAAAGCAAAAATAATATTAAGATATATATTAAGAGTATATCCTGTATTAGTTTGGGTGAAAAGGTTGGAAATGTTTTTAAGGATGGTTTAAGTTTTAGACAAAACTAAGCAAGCGATGACATGAATAATTTATTGTTGTCTACTATACTGTAAGAACAGGAGGAATCAACATGGAATGGATAAAACAGTTAAAAGGTACCCCACTCCGATTGTTTACCCCACTTGTTATTAAAATTACATTGGAAGGTGGTAACATTATGGATTACAGTTTTGTCTAACATTTCGGGATTTTAAATCAAGTCAATTTTCCTGAAGATGATTTATAAACTCATTCATAGCAGATGTTAACCATTTGTTTTTATGATAAAAAACCTGACTGTACATATTTAGATGAAATTTTGAAATATCAATCGTTTTTATTGTGTTTGAAGCTAATTCTGATTTAATAGTAAATGCTGGTAATATAGATAGACATAATCCCGATTCAACAAATTTTTTAATGATTTCAGTATTTCCTATCTCCATAAAAATATTATAAGGTATATTTTCTGAAATAAGCAAATTTTCAAAATAGCTTCTATAGCTACAGTTTTGTTCTGCG
>JAVBUL010000140.1:0-4984 GCA_031555415.1 Lachnospiraceae bacterium
AAAATTCATTCTGCTCTGGAATATTTACCATTAAGTTTGGTACATTTCCATCAGTATGTGCAAGAATTGTTCCGTTCATTGCACTCTTATTAATGAAATCTACAGTCTTTCCTGTCAGATAGTTTAATCCATCTAAATCAATTGGTTCTTCTTCTATTTCGAATGAACATTTTGGTTCTTCAATATTGATTACAGTTTCAAACATGATTCTGGAACCATCCTGAATGAACTGTCCCATAGAATGTAAGTCTGTTGTAAGGTCAACCGATGCCGGGAAAATTCCTTTCTGGTCTTTTCCTTCACTTTCTCCGAATAACTGTTTCCACCATTCAGATACATAATGAACGCTTGGCTCATAGTTCGCCAATATTTCAACTGATTTTCCTTTTCTATGAAGAATGTTTCTGATTGCTGCGTATTTTAATGCATCATTTTCAGCATATGCATTATTCAATGCCATTTCTCTTGCTGATGCTGCACCTTCCATTAACTTGTCTATATCTGCTCCGCTTACTGCGATTGGTAGTAATCCAACTGCTGTCAATACAGAGAAACGTCCACCTACATCATCAGGAACTACAAAGCTTGCATATCCTTCTTCTGTTGCAAGGTTCTTGAGGGAACCCTTTTCTTTATCTGTTGTCGCATAGATTCTCTTCGCCGCTTCTTCTTTTCCGTATTTCTTTTCCAATATCTTCTTAAATACACGGAATGCAATTGCTGGCTCTGTGGTTGTCCCAGACTTAGATATCATATTAATCGAGAAGTCTTTTCCTTCCACAACGTCCATCAAGTGTTGGATATATGTACTGCTTATGCTGTTTCCAACATAATATATTTCAGGAGTTTTTCTTTGGCTCTTGGTAAGATTGTTATAAAAGCTGTGTCCAAGAAATTCAATTGCTGCTCTTGCACCCAAATACGAACCGCCGATACCAATTACAAGTAATACGTCTGAATCATTCTTTATCTTCTCTGCTGCTTCTTTGATTCTTGCAAATTCTTCTTTATCATAATCAACAGGTAAATCAATCCATCCTAGGAAATCATTTCCTGCACCATTCTTAGATACTAATGTATTTTTTGCATTGGCTGCAATGCTTTCCATGCTTGCTATTTCATTTTCTGAAATAAATTTGGCTGCTTTTGAATAATCAAATGTTACTTTTGCCATTTCTACACACTCCTTTGTCTGTTTGGTCTGTCTATCGGTATAGTCTAAAGCTTGGCATGGCTTTAGACAGTATACGAATTTATTATAGTATGGATGGGGGGATTTGGCAAGGGGGATTTTGGGGGTGTATGGGATTTTGAACACCTCATATATATTCTCTTAATATTTCAGGAGTAGCTAGTAAGCAAACTGACATATGAATATTCTTGATTAAAGTATTGTTTAAAACTAATTACCTAATGCTCAACAGACATCCTCGTTTTAGGTTAAACACCAACTAGACAATTGTATTAATAGAATGCAAAGAAAATTTCTTCTACATTAAATGAACCAAAACAATCTTTTACTTGCGTTCGCACATCAACGTTATTGAGTATATAATCAACATATTGTATTAAACTATTTATACTTAAAAATGAATTATCATTCTCTAATTCAATATGACAGTTTCTTTGCACTTCAATCACATTTCGGGGAACATCTTCCATATTTTTTTGTCCTGTTAATTCTAATAGATACTTCTCAAAATCTGCTTTTTCTACCTTTCTTATATTTAACTCATATTCATATAATTCGAGTCTCTTATTTTCATGAATATAATATGGTGTTAGTATACACTCTGAACTCTCGATGTTATCTTCCTTCATTGATACTAAATACTCTTTTAAGTCGACTAATTTATAAAATTCTTCATTTGATATATTAAATACATCTAATACTTGTATTACATCTTTAAAATTCATTATTTTTACCTCACTTTGGGATATATGGATCTATTATGCTCATGTCTGGTGCCCATGTTATTGGGTTGATATTATCACTTACCTGTACTATTGATTTTGTAATATTATCAACTATTACATATGAACCTTGTTTTGTGTAATAAACTGTTGCTGGATTTCCAGTTGCCTTGTTTGTGCTTATTCTAGTTGTATACGGATTATCAACCGTATCTTTTACTATATCTTCACTCCAGCCTCTACTATTCATTTGATTAGCTAATTTTTGGGTCGATTTTGCATCACTACCAAAAACAATATCTTTAGACAATGTATTACTGCCACCCTCAATATAACCACTCCATTCTTTCATTTTAGCCACTTTTTCTTCTATCGTTTCCGTTAGTATTCTCTTTTTTGCAACTGTCGTTAATTTGGGTTTATCACCAACCGGCATTTTTAATAACCTCCCATTTCTTCCCTCTATTGTGTTAAATAAAACTTCTCTTCTGCTTTATCCATCAACTCTTCATATTGTACTATTACCAGTTCACATTTTTGTACTTTCATATAGCTTTTAAGTTCTTGCATTTTCTCTAAGAAATCTAATATTTCCTCTGGTAACGGTTTGCAGTACACTTCCTGTATATATTCTCTCAAAAAATCTTTTATTTCATAATTTTTCAACTCAATTATTCGACTAAAAATTAATTTTCCAAAATATTTACAATCTTCAACAGATACCATTCTTCATCTCTCATAAATCATTTTTCTCATTATTACTATTTAACTTTCCTGAATTAAGTAAATTTATTTTAACACAACCCACCTTTATTTGTCAAATTTTTATTTTTAAGTACAATATTTTCAAAATAAATCTAATTTTATAGAATTGATAGCAATTGGGGGCATCAATTTTATTTCATTAAACAAAAAAGACGAACTATAAAGGTATCAATGCTCGCCTTTTAATAAATCTATATTTCAACAACTAATTAATCTTACCAATTACATTGTTCGCTTATTTGGGGTGGAACTAGCAAATACAACTATAATTAAATCTCGTTATGAGCAATAAACCGTTCAATTTCATCTTTTAATTCTGATTTATCTATCTCGTTACTAAATAAAAATGTCTTTTCTCCCATAAAATCAATTAATTTTGTTGGCATATCCCAATATTCCATTTCACTTTCAAAATTGCATAGTCCAAAATCCATAAATAAATTTTTTGAATTTCTTTTAAGCAAAACAACGAAATGCTCATCATCATATTTTTCAAATAAGAATTCTGCTGTAGGTCCATTTGCATTTCCGTATTTACTTATATTTCGATTTTTTTCGCGCGCTAAACCATCTGCATCATTGACATAATCTTCTAATCTATTTAAGTTTCTTTGATGATTTGTAGCTTCTGCAACCTCTGTCGAATTAGTCCAGTCAATTGCATCTGCATACCCGCCAATACTTTCAGAATTGGGATTCGGCGAATAGCCATATACAGATTCTGGATTTTCAAGTATATCTTTTGCGGCTTTGGGATTATCCATCGGATTATGCTCATACTTGAATCTTGATGTTGATTTACCATCCTTGACAGAAACACTAACTGCTTATATTCATTTGGATTTTTTCCTCTTCCTTTTTTGAAAAAAATCTTACTAAGCCATACTCTTTTATGGCTTTTACTTTCTGTCTTATTCTTTAACATTCCATACACGATATGAGCCCATCATTTCCCTGAGTGCTGCCTTTTGTGGTGAATCTTTTTTTCTTGCCATAAAATAAACCTCCAAACTGAGTAATTCTATCTTACATCAGTTTGAAGGTTTACACAATCTTTGGTACAGTCCCCGTTTCATATATAAAGCTATGAAACGCCTTGATTTTATTATAATTCTATTTTAAAAGAATCATTCAAAACTCCATCCATATTATGTTCACTCAAAAAGAAATATATTAAGTCACTAAATAATTTTAAATCATTTTCCTTTATTATATAAAAGAATGTTTTAAATTCGCCCTTCTCTCCTCCTATTTTATATTCAATTCCTCGCTCTTGGACTTCATCTTCAAAACCCCACATTCCCATGGGCATTAAAATATTATGCCCCTTATAATTAATGAAAATATTACAGTACTCATCTTGACAATATATTTTTAGTGAGCATATCTCACTTTTATATATTATGTAATCCTTTTCTTTTACTATGTTCCACATATCAATTTCCTCCATAATATATATCATATAAACCTGTACATGCATCCATTCCCGGATTACTTCTCGTTGATGCATTAATAACGTTTTCATATGAACCATATTTTTCTAAAGCTTGTTGCAACGTCATCCCATTTTCATTACCGTATGTTTGCAAATTACTTTTCTTTACAATCTCTAATCCTTCTGCATCACCATTTTTAATATAGCTGTTCAATCTGTTTGCATTGCGTTCATTGACTATCTTATTTGCAATATCTTCTGTGGAATATCCTTGCTTATATAATTCACTTAACATTGTTTCATTTGCATCATGATATGCTTGTCGTGTTTGTCTAGCAATACTTACTTCATTTGGATTTGTCCAATCAATTTTATCTGCATATTGTCCAATACGTGTTGAATTTGGATTCGGTGAATATCCATAGACTGCTTCTGGATTTTCAAGTATATCTTTTGCGGCTTTGAGATTATCCATCGGATTATGCTCATACTTGAATCTTGACGTGGGTGTACTACCATCAATATAACCACTCCATTCTTTCATTTTAGCCACTTTGTCTTCTATTGTTTCCGTTAGTATTCTCTTTTTTGCAATTGTCGTTAATTTGGGTTTATCACCAACCGGCATTTTTAATAACCTCCCATTTCTTCCCTCTATTGTGTTAAATAAAACTTCTCTTCTGCTTTATCCATCAAATCTTCATGTTGTACTATTTACTAGTTTACGCTTCTGTACTTTGCTATAGCTTTTAAGTTCTTGCATTTTCTCTATGCAATCCAATATTTCCTCTGGTAACGGTTTGCAGTACACTTCCTGTATATATTCTCTCAAAAAATCTTTTATTTCATAATTTTTCAACTCAATTATTC
>JAVBUL010000065.1:0-3569 GCA_031555415.1 Lachnospiraceae bacterium
CCAAAATAAATATGCATTGATAAACGAGAAAAACATTGCAATTGTGAGAAGGAATACAAAAAAATGAATTTTGCTTTTTATCAGCGATAGATAAGTATTCCATGAATACACAAAGATAAAGAAAACAGCAATCATTAGGCATAGTCTTGAATAGGTTCCTTTAAAACCAACAAAGCCATAAAATTGCATCAACATGAATATCAAAATACAGGCAATCACTAGATTTGTTTTTTTCCTACTTATAATCATATACAATACCTGCGTTCCTCTTTTATTTCGAGCTATATATATTCAATGCCTAAAAATAATTAGAAAAGTTAGATTAATCAACCAGCACATTATGCTGACATTAAAATCACAATGTATCAATTATATTATTTAATTTAATTGCTGAGTCACTCCATGAATACCTCTCAATATTTTTTCTCACTAGAAAATTCAACTCATCTCGAAGTTCAGGATTTATTATAATATTATTTAAGCATGTAATAAGCTCATTTTCATTCTCGGGATCAAAATATAAAGCTGAATTTTGTAGTACTTCTGGCATCGATGCTCTATTCGATGAAATAACAGGGCAATTGCAGGCTTGAGCCTCTAAAGGAGGTATTCCAAAACCTTCATATATAGAAGGAAAAACAAAAGCTAACGCATTTTTATAAAGCGATATTAATTCTTCATCTGAAACTCTGCCAACATACTGTACACAATCTTGATTGAAATCACTTGAAATAGACTTAAAATTAGTCTCAGCCTTACCTACAATCTTTAAATTAATATCATAACCATATAACTTACTAAATTTAGCAAAAGCACTAACTAATCTTGCAAAATTTTTATGATAGGCTGGAGATGATACAGCCAAAAAGTATTTATCTTTTTTTTCTCTTACAGACTCATCTTCATTATCACAATGTTCAAAATTACTTTGCACAGCATTTTTGATCACACTAATATTACTTTCATTTATACCATATATTTCTTTCAACTCTCTTTTCGAAAACTCGCTGACAGTAAATACATGCAATGATTTCTTAATTATTTTAGGGGTTAATATTTTATAAAAAAATCTAAACGCCCAAGAGTAACTTTGAGGGAATCGTAAATAAGTTATATCATGTAAGACAATAACTTTATTTGAATAGGATAACGGTGCAGTATTACATAGATTCAACAATATTTCACCATTTCTACTCCTCAGGTAAAGAGGTAAATCAATTTGCTCCCATAAATGGCCTGTATGGGTTCCGATAATCTGGACATTGAGTTTCTCTGCGATATCTTTTCTTATTATATTCCGAGGGCTTAAGAAAACTATATCTGCTCTTAACTCCTTAAGACACAAAGCGATATTCTCTGCAAATCGTTGAACACCTGTAAGATTTTGTGTAAGAAATCTTGCATTTACATAGATCATTATTTTCCTATCCTATATTTCTCATATAAATTTGCATACTTATTGGAAATTGAATCTAAATCGAAATTATTTAAAACATATTCATAAGCTTTATTTTTTATTTTCAAAACATTATGAGTATCTAAATCAGAGGCATATTTTAATTGTTCATGAATCGAGCTTATGCTTATGTCGCTACATAATAAACCTGTGATGCGGTGCTTAATCTTGTCAGGAATTCCGCCAACCGGTGTAGCAACAATAAGGCATCCATGACTCATTGCCTCTAATGTTGTAAGACTACTACCTTCGAATCTAGATGGCTGAACAAAAACATCACATTTTGATAAAAAATAATTTACTTTTGTATCGGGTGCACCATCTATTAATTTAAAGTCTACACCTTTATTCTCTATGATTTTCTTTATGTTTATAGACTGGCTACCTTTCCCAAAATGAATCCATTTTATCTTCTTATTTTTAATTTTAAGACCGATAAGAGAATTTGCTAGCAAATCGTATCCTTTATTATATTCAACCCTACCAAGGCTAACAATCAGGAACTCATCTTCATTTTTAATGTATTTATAGTTTATCTCAGTGGCCAAAAAATTTAGTTTCTTAACATTAACTGCGTTTGGAATTAATTCTATTTTATCCTCACCAACTTTTAAATTCTCCTTAACTTTACTGATTAAAATATTATCTGTTGCGATTACCTTGTCTGCTTTTATTGCATTCTTCGCTAACCATTTTATAAAAACCCTATTAATCTCATTTTTTAAATTGATAAAAGTAAATTCCTCCATACCATGAGGGTTTGTAATAAATATATCATTTTTCCTTCTAATTAAAAAAAACAAAACACCTACCGACGCACCGTGAAAATGGATAAGTCTATTATCGTTATCCCGATCCATCTTGTTAAAGTAAATTGCAACTTTACGACACCATAAGAGATATTCAATTCCAAACAAAGATAGTATATTATTTTTAGGCCAAGCTATACTAATGCCCTCAGAAATTGACAAATCAGGAGCTATCTCTTTTGTTGTAATTAACTTAACTTCATAACCTTTACTGCTCATCTCCTTTATGTGATCTGCTGCGCTCCTTTCCATTCCCCCTACACCATCTTCAAATGATATTGATCTAATGACTACATACAAAACTTTTTTCATAATAAACGCTCAGTAATTTATTTAATTGTGTTTATTAAAATAGCTTCCAAATAGCCTTGCTATATTAAAAAAAACAGTTAACACTGTCATTATAATCTAACATGCATCAAAGTTTTGATGCATGTTAATTTTAGTATTATCTATTTTTCATTTGATTGGTCATAAGAATACCCATAGTGGCTATAACCGTAGCCATAATATCCACTTGCTTTTTTTATTACACCATTGAGGATACAGCCTCTCACAGATACCCCGCTTTGCTCAAAGCGTTTTGAACTTACTAATAGTTCCTTAGGTGTATTAATTTCAAATCTTGCAACCAATAGTGTTGTTCCCGAATAACGACCGATGATTGCTGCATCCGTAACAGCGAGAATTGGAGGTGTATCTATAATCACTAAATCATAGTTTTTTGTCGCCCAAGTTATCATCTCTTCAAATCTTGGATGCATCAACAACTCTGCCGGATTAGGTGGCGTTTGACCTCGACTAATAAAGTCGAATTCACCATTAATTGTTTTTTCTACAATTTCAGCTAACGATGCTTGCCCAGATAATAACTCTGATAATCCTTTTAAATTATTTCCTCCGAGCATTTTATGAACATATCCCTTACGCATGTCGGCATCAATAAATAATATTTTTTTTCCTGTTGATGCTATTGTCATTGCTAAATTCGTACTAACAAATGTTTTACCTGCATTTGGTGTCGCACCAGATATCATCAACACATTATTTTTTGCTTCGATCATTGCGAAATGAAGACTTGTTCGCAAGCTTCTTATAGCCTCAATCGCCAAATCAGCTGGATTTTCAACTGCAAGTAAGATATTCGGATCTTTTCTTTTCCCCTTCCCTCCCGATGTATTTTTCATCAGCCATTCTGAAATAGGTACACTTGCATATACATTTATTCCCAGCTCTTCGAGTTGCTCAGGTGATTCTATTCCACGTCGTAGGAAAGTTTTTATAAAAACAATGCCAAGTGATAC
>JAVBUL010000005.1:0-19806 GCA_031555415.1 Lachnospiraceae bacterium
GTTCTTTAACACCTTATCTAATGGAATACTAAAACCATAAGCGTTCTTTTTGTTCTTTAACATTATACATGTTTATATTACCACATATACTTTTATTTGTTTACTCTTTTTTTTGTGTTTAAGAACTTTAAAAACTGGTTAATCAAAAACGAACCAATGGCAAGAAGGTAAATAAATACAATATTTTCAAAAGTTAGTGATGTCACTTCAAAAATACCCTTTAACACCGGTATGAATAGTACTGCACTCTGCAATAATAACCCAATTAAAAACGCTCCTATAAGATATTTATTATTAAACATTTCCTTTTTAAATAAAACAGGTTTTTTTGACTTGCAGCTAAATCCGTGAAGTAGTCTTGATATACAAAGTACTGCAAATGCCATTGTTTTTTCTGACCCTTTTAAACCAATCGAATATCCTATTGCTGTAAATACGCTTATTACAAAGCCTTCTGTCAAAACACTTATAAGAAAGCTCTTTGTAAGAATAGATTCTTTAGCATCTCTTGGCTTCTCATTCATAACTCCTTTTTTGTGTGGCTCTAAACCTAATGCAATTGCCGGTAAGCTATCAGTTAATAAATTAATAAAAAGTAGGTGCACAGCTAAAAATGGAACCGGTAAATTCATAAGCGATGCATATAATACCATTAAAATCCCAGCAATATTTCCTGATAATAAGAATTTAATTGCTCTTTTTATATTTGCATAAATATTTCTTCCATTTTCTACAGCTTTAACTATTGTTGCAAAATTGTCATCCGCCAAAACTACTGAAGATGCATCCTTTGACACCTCTGTTCCCGTTATTCCCATAGCTACTCCGATATCTGCTTGCTTTAATGCAGGTGCATCATTTACTCCGTCTCCTGTCATAGCCACTATTTTCCCCTTTGACTGCCATGCCCTTACTATTCTTATCTTATGCTCAGGTGTTACTCTTGCATATACTGCAATATCTTCAACTTTTTCCATTAATTCTTTATCAGTAAGTTCATCTATCATACTGCCTTCAACTGCTACCTTATTACCTTCTAATATGCCTATTTTCTTTGCTATAGCAGATGCTGTAATTTTATGGTCACCTGTAATCATAACCGGTGTTATTCCCGCCATTTTGCAAGATTCTACAGCTTCTTTTGATTCTTTTCTAGGTGGATCCATCATAGCTATTAATCCTGCAAACATTAAATCCTGTTCTTTAATTTCTTTTTGTGAATTAAAATCATTATCTATATTTTCTTTACTTGATACTGCTAATACTCTTAGCCCTTCTTCTGATAGACGTCTGTTCATAATGATAATTCCATTTTTTTCTTCATCATTTAGATTCATTCTGTCTATTAATACATCTACAGCTCCTTTAGTTATTTGAATTAATTTTCCTTCACTTTTTGTTACAACACTCATTAATTTTCTATCAGAATCAAATGGTATTTCACCAACTCTCTTATTTTCACTTCTTACTTTAGTAAAATCAATATTAAACGGTATACCAGCTTCAAGAAGTGCTATTTCAGTTGGATCTCCTACATATCCGTCTGTACTTTTATCTGCATCACTACATAATATACTATATTTTATCAAGGTTTCTTCTTCATTATTTAAGCATTTACTTTCTTTTATATCAAGTAAATTATCATGTGTATACAAATAGCAGACTGTCATCTTATTTTGTGTTAATGTTCCAGTTTTATCTGAACAAATAACTGATACACTTCCAAGTGCTTCTACTGCTTGAAGCTTTCTAACTATAGCTTTTTCTTTTACCATTTTCTGTGTTCCAAATGATAGTACAATTGTTACAATTGAACTTAATGCCTCCGGTATTGCTGCAACCGCTAAAGCTATAGCAAACATAAATGAATCTATTACAGTTTCACCTCTAAATACACTGAGTCCAAAAAGTATAGCACATAATATAATAATTATTATTGATAACTTCTTTCCAAATTCATCCATATTTCTTTGTAATGGAGTCTTTGTTTCTTTTGCACCTTTTATCATTTTTGCTATTTTTCCAACCTCGGTATCCATGCCAATCCCCGTTACTACAAAAATGCCTCTTCCATAAGTTACAAAGCTTGCTGAATATACCATATTAAGTCTTTCTGCCAAAGTAGTAATACCTTCTAATGTATCACTGCTTTTATTTACGCTTAAACTTTCACCTGTAAGTGCACTTTCATTTATCTGTAATGATGCACTCTCGATAATTCTACCATCTGCTGGTATTGCATCACCTGCTTCAAGATAAACAATATCTCCAATTGTAAGCTTTGATGATGGTATTACTTCTATTTTTCCATCTCTCATTACCTTTGCATTTGGTGCTGATAGTTGTTTTAGTGAATTTAGTGAGCTTTCTGCTTTCTTTGTCTGAACAGTTCCTAGTATAGCATTTAGAATAACTACTGCGGTTATTACTACAAAACTCTTATAATCACCCATTAATGCTGATATTCCTGCTGCTATTAAAAGAATTATTATCAACACATCTTTAAATTGTTCTAAAAATAATATTATTATATTTTTAGTCTTCCCTCCTTCAAGTGCATTCTCACCATACTTCTCAATTCTTTTATCTGCTTCACTCCCTGACAATCCTTCACCACTTGTTTCCAGTAAAGTAAAGGTTTCTTCTTTACTTAATAAGTAGCATTCCTTTTCGTTTTTTAGTTCTGTCATATCGTTCCTCCTTACAATATTCTATTAGGTTAGTATTTCCAATTAGCTCATATATTTTCCTAAAACCAAAAACAAGACCTTTATTGTAGCAAAAATGCTACAACAAAAGTCTTGCTATTTAAACTCTAAGCGGAATATTTCTATTCGTATTGACGCCAAGAGTGCATATACTATGCCAGCTACTCCCTAATATTGTATTTAGAATTATACACCTTTATTCAAATTTTGTCTAGCCTTTTTAGATTAAAGAAAAAATTTTCTAATTTAATATATGCCAATTTAGATAAGCCTCATTCTGTGCTAATGTTGTATTTAAAATCACTATACTATTGTATAAATATGAATTGCTATTTATCTTTTCAATACTTGTTTTCCAATAATTATAAAATATCATTTCAAAATCTTTAGGCCAAATATCCCAAAACGCATAATGTGGACTATAGCAAAACAAACCAAAAATTTTATATGTTTTCGGATTAATAATCAACCCCAAAGTTTCATCATCTCCTAGGTGAAGTACTATCTTTACCAAACTTGCTCTGCACATAGTTCCATCAATTATTTCCATAGCATAATAACTACTTGATTCTCCTACTTCTGTATAATCTATATCTCTTAAAATTTTATTTAAAAAATCTGAAAATGATATATTAGCTCTATATGCATTATTAAAACCATTAATAGCTTTAGACACCATTTCTATTGCATCATCTTTTGAATACTCAGTGGTAATTATTTTAGTATATTGATTATCAAAAAGCATCCTAAGCACTTCTGCTGCTGATGCATCTCTGGCAAAACCATCAACATAATTAAAAGATTCAACTATAACATTTTGCATTTTCTCTTCATCTGTTTTTTGGTAGAAAATATTAGGAAAAAAAAGCACAAGTAACGTTAATGCTACTAAAACCCCAAATGATGCTAAATACTTTATTAAGTTTTTTATTCTTACTTTAGTCTTCTTCTTCATCTTTGTACTCTCCAAATGCTACACTAAATGATATCTTTGTTCCTACTTCCAACTCACTTTCAATGTAAATATCTGAGTTATGGATATTTGCAATTTCTTGACAAAGTGCAAGTCCTAACCCTGCTCCACCTTGTTTTCTAGCTCTTGACTTATCTACCATATAAAAAGCTTCCGTTATTTTCGATATCTCATCACTAGGAATACCTTTTCCCGTATCTTTAACAGTTATCGTGTATCTGCCTTCATTATTTATATTTCCCGATAAAAAAACCTTTCTATTTTCACCTTCCATTGCCTTACATGCATTATCAATAAGGTTATATATTAATGTCTTTACTAAGTTTGGTTCAACACTTAAAATTGCTTCTTCACATGAAACTTCAAGCTGTGCATCATACTTCTCCAGAATAAACTTTGTTGCTTTTTCACAATCGTTAAATAGTATTTCTGCGCTTACATTTTGTAGTTCAAATTCACTCTTTCTTAGAACAATCATCTCTAAAAGATTTAATGCCAATGCTTCCAAACGATTACCTTCTTTAAATATAAATTCTGCAAAATCTCTCTTTTTTTCTATTGACAGGTCATAATTTCTAAGTAAATCTGCATATCCTATAATCGAGGTAAGAGGGGTTTTTAGCTCGTGCGTAAAATTCCCAACAAACTCTTCTCTTCTTCTTCCTTCTTCTTTTAATTCATTGATATATGTCTCTACATATCCTGCCATTTTATTAAAGTCATTCGATAAAGATACTACTTCCTTTGTACCTGTTATCACACCTTTATTAACTTTAACTCTTTTTTCAAAGTTACCATCTCCTATTTCTCTTGCGACTAAGGCAAGCCTTTTTAAAGGTGACGTTAGCTTAACGCAAAATACATATAGTAAAGCTCCACTTAGAACTGCCACTACAAGCAGTATTACCTGATATAATCTATAGTTTTCATCTCTGTTTGTATATACATCAGAGATTTTTTCACAAGACTCTATATATATATGTTTTCCGTTATTAAGTATTTGAGATATCGCTTGAAAATATATTTCTCCTTCATTTTCTATAATTTGATAACCTCTGTTATTTTGTTTTAATTGATTTACGAAACTTTTCATTGGATAGAAGGAAGTATTGCTTACAATGCTTCCTATGTAAACTCTTGAATTTTCTGTTTCCTTCATTAGTCTTTCTCTATAACTTTCAGCAAGTTCATCACTCATAGAGGTTGTACTAATAAGAAATAATGAATATGAACTCGTTACATATTCATGACTGTCTAATACTGAATTTATTCTATTTTCCAGATTACTTTCAAATAAAGAATTTATAAGAATAAATCCACCTATTCCGAAAGACATAATTATAATTGAGTATGTTACTATAAATATTTTCCATGCAAATTTCATAATACAATTTTTCCTCTAATCTTCAAATCTATATCCGACTTTATATACAGATATAATATTATTATCAAGCTTAAGCTTTTTTCTTAACCTTTGTACATGAAGGTCTACTGTTCTTGTATCTCCCATAAAAGGCATTTTCCATACTCTCTCATATATTGTTTCACGATATAATGCTATATGTTTATTTTTCAAGAACAAAACAAGCATATCAAATTCTTTTGCCGTCAATTCTATAAGTTTATCACTTTTCATGACTGTCATAGAATCTATATCCACTTCTATATCACCTGTATGAATCTTACCTGTAGTCTTGTTTTCTCTTCTTAGTACAACTTCCACCCTGGCTACAAGTTCTTCAACTGAAAAAGGTTTAGTAATATAGTCTTCTGCCCCCAATTTCAAGCCCTTTACTCTATCCTTAATATCAGTCTTTGCAGTAATAAATATTACGGGAGTATTATACTCTCTAACATAACCAACTAGCTCAAATCCATCTATTTTAGGCAACATGACATCAAGAAGCACTAAATCAAAGTGCTTCTCTTCCAATATATCCGCTCCCTCTTGACCATTATATACTTGAGTACAGCTATACCCTGCTTGTGTCAAACTTTCATATATCAAATTCGATATTAATTCTTCGTCCTCAACAATTAATATTTCTATATTCATAATTAATTCACCTTTTTTAATCTAAACGTGCGACTCTGATAATCTCCCCAGAAGTCAATTAAAATTCCAATGTTCATCAACTCATCTCCATTGTACTTCTTATCCTCTCCCACTATTTCATAAATTGCATCAGGCTCTAACGCAGTTAATTTAAGTCGTGATACCCCTGTGTTTACCTTGCTCATAATTCTAAAATATGCTGCAAAAATATCATTTTTATCTTCAGATATAAACATCCACGCCACTGTATTTCCTTCAAAAGGACTTTCTAATCTATACATATCCGCTGATTGGATAAATGTACGTAAATCTTTATATTGATTAACTTGTCCTTTTACAATGTCCTTTTCTTCTTGTGAAAAGTTCATTAAATCAAGCTCATATCCAAAATTGCCACTCATAGCAACATCTCCACGCATGTTTAAACTTGTAACTCTGCCCGACTGATGATTTGGCACCGCTGACACATGTGAACCCATTGCACTGATAGGATATACAATGCTTGTTCCATATTGTATGTATAATCTCTCTATAGCATCTGTATCGTCACTTGTCCATGTTTGTGGCATGTAATACAGTATACCTGCATCAAACCTACCGCCACCACCTGAACAGCTCTCAAATAGTACATCCGGATGATTTGATACAATCGCTTCCATCACCCTATATAAACCAAGCATATATCTATGAGAGGTTTCTTTCTGCCTGCTAGGGTCTAACCCTGCCGAACCCACCTCTGTCATATGCCTATTCATATCCCATTTAACATAGCTGATATTAGCCTCATCCAGTATATTTGAAATAGTTTTAATTACATATTCACATACTTCATCACGACTTAAATCAAGTGTTAATTGGTTTCTACATTCACTGCGATTTCTGCCCTCACTGTGTATGCACCAATCAGGGTGAAGCCTATATAAATCACTATCAGGCGAAACCATCTCCGGTTCAAACCATAGTCCAAATTTAACACCCTCATCATTCACTTTTTTGGCTAGTGATGATATTCCTTCCGGAAGTTTTTCTTTATTCACATAACAATCGCCTAATGAACAATTATCACCGTTTCTCTTTCCAAACCAGCCATCATCAAGTACTAATAATTCAATACCAAGATTAGCCGCCTCTTTAGCAAGTCCCACTATCTTTTTTTCATCAAAGTCAAAATATGTTGCTTCCCAGTTATTTGCAAGAATTGGTCTTACCTCATCTCTATACTTTCCCCTAACTAATCTCTTTCTATATAGACGATGGAAGGTTCTTGACATTTCACCGATTCCCTTATTTGAGTATATCATTACTACTTCAGGTGCTTGAAAACTATCTCCATTTTCTAAAAGCCATGAAAAATCATAATCATTTATGCCTATATATGCTCTTGCCTGTGATAGTTGATCTACTTCTACACCCGCAACGAAATTTCCACTGTATACAAAATTGAACCCATATACATCACCATAGTCTTCATTTGCTCCTTTGTCTGCTAATGCAAAAAATGGATTTAGTTGATGACTTGACGCTCCTCGCCTACTCTCAATAGATTGTATTCCACTTCTTAGTGAATTTCTTTCAATATGTCTTTCTCTTCCCCATGCTCCTGAAAGTTCTATAAAATCAAATTTACTTGTTTCAAAATCCACATTAGCACTCATTACTTTTTCTATATAAACTTTCTCATTTGTTTCATTTACCAGCTCTACACTTCTTGTAATAACATCCATTTCATTATATGAAGTGTACGATAGTATTACCTTGAATTCTTTAATTTTGTCTTTTAAAATAATTTTTAATGTATCAGCCTCAGACTTGTCCTCTACATATGTAGCCGGAAGCCCATTAAGTTTAGGCTTTCCACATATTATTTCATAATCTTGATATACTAAGTCTAAGGTTCTGCTTCCGTCTTCAAACTTCACTGAAATAGCCGGGATTCTATAGTCAGTACTACAGCCTGTTGGATATTCTTGACGCACAAAGTCAAGAGAATATGTTTTATCCTCTGACTCGGGCATTGCCGAAAAGCATATCCATCTATTAATCTGAGCATTTTCCATATCGGGTGTTTTTATTTTCTTTCCCCAATAGACATGTGATAAATACTTATCCTTTACCACCTTCATAATGTAACTAGTGTTTTTTGTTTGTATATGAAATACCTTTTCCTTTATGTTTGCTTCCACCCTTATACCTCTTTCTGCTGTTAGTTTTCTATTATATCTGTTATCTCCGCTACATACATAGTATGATAATCTTTATCAGCATACCATTTTTCTATCTCTTCATTTCCTACAAAACATTCTGGTTCCATTTTACTTACATATAATTTTTTACATATCATGGTTGTTTCTGCTTCTTCAAATATAGGCGCATTATCCTGTTCTTTTGTTGTAAGTCCTGATACTGCTATTTTATCTTCATCTCTTCCTGACGTACATCCCATATATCCTAACATCTTTTTGTACTCATCACTGAAAAAGCTAAGTGAAAATGTATTTACATTATCAATAAACTCTTTAGTATATCTGCTTTGCCTTATAAAAACATAAGCCACTGGTTTCCCCCACATTATGCCGAGTCCGCCCCATGAAGCTGTCATTGCATTTACCTTATCGTCTTTTTTTGCTCCTATAAGCATCCACTGTTTGCCTATTCTTTCAAATACATTTCCTGATAATTCTTCTGCCTTAATACTCATTTACACTCCTATCTGTGCGCTTTGTGCACACCCAACTCAATTTTTAAGTTTTTTAAATTCTATTTATTATAAAGCTCCAAACCTTTAAAACTTCTGAAAAGTCTGTACAATATATATCATTACCCTCTTTTATTTGGTCTAACATTTCATTAATGTTTTGCCATTTAACGCCACTTATCTCACTTTCTTGATAATGAATATCTTCAAGACTAATACTCTCATCAATTAGATATATATGATTAATCTCATTATTTAAAAAGTGCTTTCCATGAAAATATTCATCATTACTGAATCTTTGCTCACCTATGTAGTGTAGGTGCTTTTTTTCTATATTTATTCCTATTTCCTCAAATACTTCTCGTATAGCTGCTGATTCAAAGGTTTCACCTGCATCTAAATGCCCTGTACTGGCGGCATCTAGGCATCCCGGGAAGGAGTCTTTTTCTAAGCTTCTTTTTTGTAGCAATACTTCTATTTCCCTGCTTTTTTTGTTTATCCTATAAGCCCATACATGTATGCTTGCATGTAGATCTCCATCTTCATGAACTAATTTTCTCTCTTTTTGTATCCCCATCTTACTTCCATCTTCATTCAAGATATCAAATAGTTCCATCGATTTTTACCCCTTTCTATAGCTATTTTATTATTATAAATGCAATTGGTCAATAGTTAATCAATTTTTTTAATTAGGAGATATTTTTTGCCTTCCGGCATGGTCTAGTTGATAGTTTTCTTTATATATTAGCTCTGAAATCGGTAAAAAACTATATCCTTTATTTTTGAGTCCATCTATAATACCTTGTAATGCACCTGCTGTATACTTTGTTCCATTATGTAATAGGATTATTGAACCATTTTGAAGATTCTTATGATTAACTACACGTTTTATCATATCATCTACACCATAATTTTTACAATCCAAACTGTCAACATCCCATTGAATACTGTAATATCCCATTTCTGTAGCAGCATTTATAACAACATCATCATAATCACCTGATGGTGGTCTAAATAGGTTCATTTCTATACCTAGCAAACAATATATCCTATCATGTACCATTTTAATCTCTTCTTTACATCCCGATTCTGAAAGAGTACTCATATTTTTATGATTTTCACTGTGGTTACCTATATCATGCCCTTTTTCGTATATTAGCTTTACTGCATTTGGAAATCTCTCAATCCAATCTCCTGTCATGAAAAAAGTGACTTTGATTTCGTTTTTATCTAAAATCGAAAGTATTTCTTCTAAGTCATCTGTATTCCATGCTGCATCAAATGTTAGTGAAACCACCTTCTCTTCGGTGTCTACAGAATATATCGGTAAAACCTTATTATTTACTTTTGCCAATGTTCCTGTTACATAATAGTATTGAATTGAAAAAGACCAACAAAGTCCTAGCAGTATCATTACTGCTAGAAGGCCCTTGCCAGTCTTTTGTACATTGATCATATATACCCCTTTTCGCGCTGCGTGCGCGCTTAAATCAATAGTTGAACCGCATTTTGTTCAACATTTTAGTTGAACACGAATTTTGTTCAACATTTTATACCCCGCCATTTTTATTCTACGATTACCTTGACTTCAACTCTCTTTTTATTATTATTTAAGTCATTTACGCTTAGAGTTAATGTATATTCCCCAACTGTACCAAACGGTTTATCAAACTCCCATGTAACTTTATCTGTTATATCAGTTCCATCTATATCTGTTGCCGTATAATTTGCTAGTGCTAAAACCTGTTGTTCAGTACTATTAACACTTACTGTAACAGTCGTTTCTGCATTTATTTGAGCTTCTGTCTCATTAACTATTACATTTATAACTAATGCTGCTTTGCTGCCATAATTGTCAGTTACATTAAGTGTTAATTTATACTTACCAGGTATATAAAACTCTATTTGAGGGTTTTCTTCAGGTTTTACCTTATCCGTTATATCTTTTCCATATGAATCAGTAGCTTTATATTTAGCAGCAAGCAAGACTTCTTCTATTGAACTTCCTACTTCTACTGTAACTGTTTCTTCTGCTGTTATTTTTGCACTTGTTCTAGGTGTTGTTTGAGTTGGTGTTGTAGGTATTTCTTGCTTCTTTGTTACTTTTACCACTACATCTAGAGTTGCCTTACTATCTATTGCATCTGTAACATTAAGAGTAAGCTTATATGTGCCAACGGTGTCAAATTTTATATCATGCTCATAAGTAACTTTGTTGGTTATATCATTTCCACAAGTATCTTTTGCTGTATATTTGGCAGCAGTTAAAACCTTTTGAATTGTGCTTCCGGTTTCTACTGTAACTGTTGTTTTTTGTGCTGTTAAACTTGCACTAAATGCATGCCATGGATTGGCTGGATCTGGATCTGTTGGATCCCAGCCTCTATTTGGGCTGCCTTCTGGAATTTTTATCGTATCAGGTTTTCCAAGTGGGCCCGGTGATGTTGGATCATCATATACCTCTACCATAGTTCCTATCGGACAATTTTCTATTAACCATATTGCATCTTTACAATTCATTCTTACACAACCTAATGATGCAACTTCTCCTAATTTGTTATATTGCTCCCACTCGAGATTTCCTTTATCTTTTGAGTAATATGGTACTGAATGGAATAAATATGGTCCGTAAAATCTATATGCGTATTGTCCATATGAGTTATCTACCATCAATAACCAGTTATAGCTTACAAGTGTTGTATAATTACCAAGCGGAGTTGCATTATCTCCAAAATCTTTTCCTGTTGAGCAAGTAATCGCCTTAGCCGGAACTGTAAACTTACCTTCATTATCTTTTGAATATACTGTTATACAATTCATAGCCCTGTTTACCTTTATTGCATATGGCAATGTATAAGGGTCTACAGGTGGATCTGTTTCTTCTTCCTCTGCCGTTGTTTCATCTATCCTTCCTTCTTCCTGTGAAGCATGGAACGATGTAGATGTGTCATCTTCCGCTATATTATCTGTAGTTGAATCATCTATAATTTTACTCATTGCAGTATCATCACTCTTTTTACCCGATGAACCCGATATAATTACTATAACTGCAAATATAGCAAATATTCCTACCAATACTGATGCTGTCCACATAACAAGCTTTTTATTTTCTACGAAGAAATCCTTTATATTATTCATTTTATTTTATGCTCCACTTCATATCTTTATACTAAATTGTTACTAATACTTATCTACCCTATATTAACATAATTAATTTTATGTGGCAAGCTTGTACATGTTAAAATACATTAATACTAATATCGGTACATCATTCAACTCCTGCCGCTTTCTTTGCCAGTTCATCCGCTATATCATTATATTTATCTCCGGAATGTCCTTTTACCTTAACAAAATCTATATTCACTTCCTTGCTCAAAATATCATACATCTCTTTGTATGCTATAGTACCTTCTTTATTTCGTTTCCATAATCCCTGACACCATTTTGATATCCCCTCGTAGTCGTGGTATATCGTAAGGCTCTTGTATCCATTATCAAAGGCATATCGCATGGCCGCTTCTGCTCCTTTTATTTCTCCTGCAACATTACGCATTGATGCCAGTGATTCATCATTGCCCTTTTCAGATAAGCTCACTTCACCTTTTGAAGTTATAAGAATAGCTCCTGAACCATATTCTCCTGTTGCAATATTATAGCTTCCGTCAACATAGGCAATAATATGTGAATCATCTTTTGGTACTATTTCTAACTCCTCTTTATTCTCACTTAAACTAGGCTTTGTGGCATCACTTGTCCATCCCAAAAAAACTGCTGCTTCTGACGCTGAACTAAAGCTTTTATATTGTGCACCTGTATATCCATCTACCTGAGCCTTACACTCTTCCCAGCTACCGAATATACCTGTTGTTCTTCCTTTTTTTACTGCGTAAACCTTTGCCATATTTAATATTCCTCGTAAACCTTTCTACAATCAAAAAACTTATACGATACTCATTGTATCATATAAGTTTCTTGTTTTCCAATGTTTATTTAAGTTAGACTGTGAATTCTCCAACCACCTTTTGTAATCTGTTGCTACTTTCATCAAGCTCTGCAATTTGCTTTTGCACTTCTTTTGAACTTTGACTTGATGATTCTACTGTTCGTGCAACTGTTTTTGTATCTTCTGCAATCATTGCACTTAGTTCATTGACATTCTCAATTGATTTTACTACTGAATTAACTGTGTGTTTCATTTCCTCAGAAGTAGCTCCGATATCGTTTGCTACTTCACTATAAAATTTGGAATCCTTTGTATACTGTATAGCTGTTTCTACCATATATTCATAATCACCAATTACCTTTTTATCAACAAAATCCAGTAAGTTTTTTGAATCCGTGCTTAAATCAGTAACTGCCTTAATAATTACTGCTACCAAAGACTGTATTTGATCTACAGTTTGAGTTGAGCTATCTGCAAGATTTCTGATTTCATCTGCAACTACTGCAAATCCTTTTCCTGCTTCTCCTGCTCTGGCTGCTTCTATTGAAGCATTTAAAGCAAGAAGATTTGTCTGGCTTGCTATTTCTAATACATCATTTGCCAAAATATTAATTTCATCTACCTTCTTTGACTGTTCAATTGCCTGATTTATCTTTCCTTGTGCACTGCTGTATAAATCAAGTGCATCTGCTTTAGATGATTCAGATTCCTTAAGCATTGCATTTGCACGTTCGATAATAAGCTTAGATTCCGTAGCCGCATTTTCTGCCTTATCAGCTAAATTCTGCACCATTTTATTCATTTCTTCACTCGAGCCAACAACTTCTTGAGTAAATTGTGAGCTTTCACTAGAACGATTTGCTATATCACTTAAAGTGTTTGCTATATCTATAAGTTCATCTGATAATATGACCATGTCTTTTTTTGCTTCTGATGTAATTGTAAAAACTTCTCTTGCTTCATTTTTGGTATCAAGAATAGTCTTTCTCATTTGTTTCTTCACCGTTTCTGTTGCATATGTTAATTCTTCCAATTCACTCTTAAACACCCTTGAGTTTTCTGTATTAATAATTGGATTTTTGGCTATTTCTTCTTCATCTCTAAAATCACCACTGGCAAAGCGTTTAAGATTACCTATTGGTGCCAATAATTTATTTGCTATTACTACTATTGATAAAATTATAAGTGCCATGCCGACCACTGTAAGTATAACAGACATTATAAGTATTAATGATATATCTTTTGTTACTGTACTTGTCGGAATTGCAATTCCCATTGACCAACCTGAAGACTCGATGTCCGTTGTTGCAAAATATTTTTCAACATCATCAAAATCCTTTGCTTGAACAGTTTGCGTTCCACCAGTTTTAATAGCCTTTGCTACATCTGATAGATTTCCATCTGCAACCTCTTCAATCGCAAATAAATCATCCTCTGTCGGTAAAAATTTATCATTTATATGTGTTATGTAATTTCCACTTGTATCTACAAGAAATCCGTAACTTTCACCATCACCTGCATTTACTTCTGATACTAATTGAACTAGTTTATCAATCGTTATATCCGCTCCTGCTACACCAATTAGCTTTCCATCCTTTTTTATCGGCATAGCTACCGTAATTACCATTTTTCCTGTAAAAGCATCAACATATGGGTCTGTAACGATTAATCCGTTCGCGGCACTGGCTGATTTATACCACCCACGTGAGCAACAATCAAAATCGTCCGGTACATCTGAATTAATAATTACGATTGAATGGTCTTCAAAACCAAAATATGCATCAAGAATTATATCTGCATTTGGTTTTAATCTTTCTTTTAGATAGCTTCTTAGTTCAACAGAATCCATCTCATCTTGCATTATCTCATATGTGGCAACATTACTCTCCAACCATGCAATTTGTTCATTTATCCAACCGTTTATCTCCTGTGCATATCTTTCCGCTTGCATCCCAATATTATCTTGTGACTTTTCTTTCATCAACTGTCCTGATAATAAATAACTTCCCAAAGCGAGTAGTATCAATGCCACAATAGCTACTACTGATACATTTACAATTAATTTTCCCTTAATCGTTTTCATGCAACTACCTCCATTTTTTCACATTTGTATAATATTTTTTTAAATTTTAACAATATTACCACAAAAAGTATTTTTCTTCAAGTACATTTTCAATTAATTTTCCTTAATTTAGATTTAAATTCTACTTTTCTATATCATTCTCATAACTTCAAACGAATTATAGATATCTAATACTCCAAAGCCCCATTCTCTGTTAGGATATGTCAACTCTGTTTTTCTCCTTGCTCCTCTTATAAGATAACTTCTAACTTCAGCTTCTGACATCCATGGCTGATTACCAAATGTAACTGCCCATGTTAAAAATTGTGCACACGCTCCTGCTGTTATTGCCGCCGCACAACTGGTACCGCTTCTTGTTTCATATCCTCCCCGCGTATTTGGTCCAAGTATATCTACACCAGGGGCTGCTAAATCAGGCTTAATCTCACCTTTTCTTGTAAACCCTCTGCTAGAATCCGAATAATATGCGTCCGTTGCGCTATTATAAGCTGATACCGTTATAACTGCTGGACTATTCCCCGGTCCTGTTACTGTTATATATGGACTTGAGCGTAAAAAATATAGCTCTCCCTGTACCAGTTCTATTGTAGGCAACCAACAATGGTATTTACCTGTACTTATATTATTTCCATATACTTGTATTTTCCACGAACCTGGAGTTGGATTTTTAAAGCGTAAGAATATAAATTCATCTCCCGTAGATATATCTACTAAATTATATTCCACAAATATTGTCGTACTTTCAAACAGAAAACTTATATTTTCTCTTTCACCTATTCTTGCAGGGATACGTGGAATCACTTCGCCTGTAGGAGATGTAATACCAATAGAAAAAATCTGTGGTGCATCTCCCCAAATTTCCATAAAAAAGCCTGTTATGCCTTCTCCTACTATAAACTCAACATCTTGTGATATACCATCTGCAATTAAGTCTCCTTCAAAATGTCGTCTTGCATTACCTTCGTTCCCAGCAGCTACTGTTGTTGTTGTACTATTTCCATACTCAAACTCTTCTAATATATAACCTAACTGAGATTTTCCATCATGGCCGCCAATATTAGAGCCTAATCCTAACAAAAGAGAAACTGGCATGTTAAAAACTCCTGCCATCGTTCTTATATAATTTACACCTGCCATTATGTCATTTTCTTGATAGGCATTTGCCCCTTCACTTACATTATAAAAATTTCTCAAGTATTGTTTTGCAGGCTTTAACTTAACAATAATAAACTTGACTTCTGGTGCTGCACCTACAAAATTATTTTCTAAGCTAGGCGAGCCTCCTGCTACTCCTGCCAGAAATGTACCATGACCAACCTCATCATTTGTTACCACCAAGCTTCTTGGGTCATCACTTCTTAATGCTTCATTTATTTGTTCATCTGTATATTCTGTTCCATAGTTTAAACCCAAATTACCTGTCCGCTGATATAAAAAACCATAGTTTAACGGCTCCGGCAGATTTCCAATATTAGTTGTCTGATCCCATATTCTAAGAATTCTTGTATTACCGTTTTGATCTATAAATGCCGGATGGGTATAATCTATTCCACTGTCAACTATTCCCAAAATTACCCCCTGCCCCTTTAAATTAAGCACAGGTTGATTTGCAAGCCTTAATACTCCTGATTTTTCTAGTGCATTCATATTCATTAATCCATATAATTTGGGTACATTTCTTGACGAAAAATGTATTGTATCAAAATCTTGTAGTTTTGCAAGCGGAGTATATAGTGTTGAATATCTGCTTCCTAAGTTTTGAACACATTCTGCTCCATAGCTTCTCAGAACTTCTTCTGTTGGATTAAACATTATATGTACGAATTCTGCATAATCTTCTGATAATATCTTTTCACGACAAGTCATTTCCTCACCTATAAAATTATCTATTACTATATTATAAAAAGTTCCATATCAATTTATTACTACAAATTGATATGGAACACATTTTATTTTGTAGGAAACTCTTTTCCACAATGTCCACCGCAGTATTTACAATCTCCACCGCATTGTATTGATTTTCCTTTTTGTTTATCTTTTATCATTTTCTTGACTATAAATAAAACAATAGCTAATATTATTAAGCCTACTACTACCGTTCCCATATATATCACACCTTTCTAACCTTTAGTGCTTAGGTCTAAAAAATAAATATAACATTCCTATAATTGCAACAAATCCGAATACTGTTCCTACCCCAAATAAGCCTGTTGCTATAAAGGTACCTATTTGATAAATAACAAGAGACACTAAATAAGCTAATGCTGTCTGGTATCCAATTGCAAACCAAAACCATTTTTTGTTATTCATTTCTCTCTTTATCGCTCCCATTGCCGCAAAACATGGCGCACACAAAAGGTTAAATACTAAGAATGAATATGCAGCTATACTTGTCATACTACTTGCAAGGTTTCCCCATATTTCAGTTCCGTCTTCTGCTACTTCTGCAACTCCGTATAATATACCAAATGTACCAACTACATTTTCTTTTGCAACAAGACCTGTAATCGCTGCTACTGCCGCTTTCCAATTTCCCCATCCTAAAGGTTTAAATATAAAACTTATTGTACTTCCTATTTTTGCAAGGATACTATTATTTATTTCCATATCCTCAAGCATTCTAAACTCTCCGTCTACCCAACCAAAATATGTTGTAAACCATATAATAATTGTTGAAAGCAAAATTATAGTTCCTGCCTTTTTAATAAATGACCAACCTCTCTCCCACATGCTTCTTAATACATTTCTTACCGTTGGCATATGATACGCCGGAAGTTCCATAACAAATGGTGCTGAATCCCCTGCAAAAATTTTTGTCTTTTTTAATATTATACCAGAAAAAACAATTGCTACAATACCCACAAAATATGCACTCGGCGCAACCCACCATGCTCCGTCAAACAATGCTCCTGCTATCAAAGCAATAATCGGAAGCTTTGCTCCGCATGGAATAAATGTAGTCGTCATTATAGTCATTTTACGGTCTCTGTCGTTTTCAATTGTTCTTGAAGCCATGATTCCCGGTACACCACAACCTGTTCCTATTAGCATTGGTATAAATGATTTTCCTGAAAGTCCAAACTTACGGAATATTCTATCCATAATAAATGCCACTCTTGCCATATATCCACATGCTTCAAGGAATGCAAGGAATATAAACAATATTAACATCTGCGGTACAAAGCCTAAGACAGCTCCAACACCTGATATAATACCATCTACTATTAACCCTTGTAACCATCCTGCACAATTAATTGCTTCAAGTCCTGATGTTACCATATCCGGAATACTTGGTATATTAAGACCAAATAAGCTAAAACCTTCTCCAAACACTCCATCATTTGCCCAATCAGTTGCCCATGTACCAACTGTTGTTACTGATATATAGTAAACAAGAAACATAACAGCTGCAAATATAGGTAAGGCAAGCCATCTATTTGTTACTATTCTATCTATTTTATCTGATGTTGTTATCTTGTTATTTTTTCCTTTTGTACGGCATTTATCCACTATTAGCGATATATATGCATATCTCTCATTTGCGATAATACTTTCTGTATCATCATCCATAATATCTTCAAGTGATTTTATTTCTTCTGACACATCCGGAACATCTTTCATGTACTGGCTGATTTTTTCGTCTCTTTCAATAAGCTTTATAGCTATAAATCTCTTGTTTTCTTTTAATACATCAGCTTCAATTTTATCTTCTACTAAAGCCAAGATATTTTCAACGTTACTATCGAATTTATGTACATATGGTGTAGCTTTTTTTGAATTCGCAAGATCTATTGCTCTTTTTGCTACGATATCAATTCCTTTGCCTTTCAATGCTGATATTTCTACAACTTCACAGCCAAGACTTTCACTTAATTTATTAATATTTATTTTATCGCCTGATTTTTCAACTACATCCATCATATTAACTGCCATTACTACTGGAATTCCCAGTTCCATTATCTGTGTTGACAAATATAAATTTCGCTCAAGATTGGTTCCGTCTACAATATTTATAATAACATCTGGTTTTTCTTCTATAAGATAATTTCTTGCAACTACTTCCTCCAGTGTATATGGGGAAAGTGAGTATATTCCTGGAAGATCAGTTATTAAAACACTACTTTCTCCCCCTGAATATGACTTCTTTAATTTTCCTTCTTTCTTTTCTACTGTAACACCCGGCCAGTTACCAACAAATTGGTTTGAACCTGTTAGAGCATTAAAAAGTGTTGTTTTACCACAGTTTGGATTTCCTGCTAATGCTATTCTCATTTTAACTTATGTCCTTTCTATAATTTCAAAAATGTGTTTGTTTTAACTATTATTTGTTAGTTTAATCTAACTTTATGTCAAAAAAAATTTATTTATTCCACCTCTATATTACATGCATCAGCTTTTCTAAGTGACAATTCATAACCTCTTACTGTTACTTCTATAGGATCTCCCAATGGTGCTATCTTTCTCACAAAAACTTCTACACCTTTTGTTATACCCATATCCATAATACGTCTTTTTACAGGGCCTTCACCATTTAGCTTAACTACTTTTACTGTTTCTCCGCATTTTACTTCTTTTAAGTTCATTTACTTTTACTTCCTCTCTAAATTATCACACCATTATCTTATTTGCCATATCTTTTCCTATGGCTATTCTAGAATCCTTTATATTTACAATTATGTTTCCTCCGATTTCAGAAACAATCGTAACATCACTGCCTGCTACAAATCCAAGATTTTCAAGGAATCTCCTTGTTTCTTCTTTGCCGCCCACCTTCTTAATTGTACTTTGCTCTCCTACTCTTACCATCGTTAAAGGCATAATCACTCATCCTCTCAATTAAATTTCAAATAAATTTATGTATCAATAAACTATCCTAATACTATCTTACATGGTTAGTTTACACTAACACGCGATAGTTGTCAACAACTCTTTTTGGCTTTAACTATTTAATTTGAATTACATACATATTTATGCTACAATATGTATAGATTTTTGTGATTGAAAGGAAATAAGAAATGAATGTTAATGAATCTGCTGAAAACTATTTAGAAACTATACTTATGCTTAGCAAATCCCTTCCTGTTGTTCGTTCTGTTGATATAGCAAACGAGCTTGGATTTAAAAAGTCAAGCGTTAGTGTTGCCATGAAAAATCTAAGAGAAAATAATCATATCACGGTAACTGATGCCGGTTTTATTTATTTAACTGACTCCGGTAAGGAAATTGCAGAAATGATACTTGAACGTCACCGTTTACTTACTTCATGGCTAGTCAGTCTTGGTGTAGATGAACAAATAGCTTCAGAAGATGCTTGCAAAATAGAACAGGTAATTAGCACAGAAAGTTTT